>JBAVRE010000083.1:0-1510 GCA_049694695.1 Steroidobacteraceae bacterium
GCGCGTTGTTCCGCCATTCGCAGAGTTGACTTGTCGGAAAACTCCAAGATAACTCCCTCTAGCATCGAACTTTGCGGAAAGGCGATTTCGTCGTACCCCATCAAATGGAAGACCTTTGAGAGTTGCAGTGCGACTCGGGACATTGTGCGAACTCTACGTCGAAGCTCAGACTCTGAACGACGGACTAGGGTTGCGAAGCCACGGGAAAGGGAGATTGCATTAAGTCGCTTTAGCTCGTCTAACGTCGCTCGAGGCGGAACATCTGCACTATATTTTCGTACAAGGCGCGCAAATGAACCGTAACCGGTTCCAAGCGAAAGTCTCCTTGGCTTTCCATCCTTCTTAAGGAACTCTGGGTCACGATTCCACCCCTCCAGCACGCGTTGTGCCCCAGATATCGCTGTGGTTGCGGCATTATCATTATTGGCTTTGAGCATTCGTCGTACTTCAGCTCGAGCGATGCCCGTCATTATTGCGACGCGCGACTGGTTTACACTTCCATTCTTTTTGCGCGAGCGACTTACTGCTGCCCGCACGAAAGCCTCTGACATGGCAGCTTGAGTGTCGGCGCTGGTGATGCCTTGATCGACTAGGAAGAGAGCGAGGGCCGCAAGAGCCGGCTTGAGGGCCCGTATCTGATTGGCACCATTTGCGAAATGTGATTTGGCTTGTGGCTTCACGGCTGACTTCAGCGATTTGGTGTAGGAAGGGTGCCGTCAAGGTAACACTTAGCTACGCTCATGTTAACTTTGAAAGGCCACTTTGGTCCTACTGGACCAATTCGACGCAGGGGACATTTGCTTCGCCGCATTAGTGCCTTCAATTATTTTGTTTAGACCCGCCGATAAACTACGTCTGCTTTCTGCGTAGCTGGGTCGATGCTGGTGATCGACGCGTGTGGGTTTCTGAGGGGCCGTTAACGGCAACAGTCATCTGTCATGAGTAGAGCGTATTGTTGCAAAGGCGCCTATGTAGCGAATCAGAAGCGCTGGGCAGTTCAATCTAGTGACAGATCTATGTATAGATTGACATATGAATCTCAGTCGCGCGGCCGGTGAAGCGATACCAGGAGGCGTTTCAACCGGAGTTAACGTTTTCCCACTTAGTTGGAGTCGATGTCAGAGGGGCGCGGGTTGCAATTCAAAGCTTCGATTCGCGAGGTCTCGTCGCCAGCGTAGTCTTGTCAATTTGTCGCAACAACCAGCAGGTCAACAGCTCTTCTTTCAGCTCCTAAACTATACGTTCAGGCGCGCTTGAAATATGGAGAGAATCAGGGCTCGCTGAGAGACAGCCGCCCGTTCCTCGTGAACGCAGCTGCCGTCACGAGATTATTGAGCGCCACCACCACTGACACTGCTGGCTTGGCCGCCACCACTGACGCTGCTGGCTTGACCACCACCGCTGACACTGCGCGCCTGGCCGCCACCGCTGACGCTGCTGGCCTGGCCGCCACCGCTGACGCTGCTGGCCTGGCCGCCACCGCTGACGCTGCTGGCCTGGCCGCCACCGC
>JBAVRE010000084.1:0-1779 GCA_049694695.1 Steroidobacteraceae bacterium
GAGGCTGAGGCCGCCAGGCAGGCCCAGCAGACCGAGCAGCGCGTGCAGCAAAAGCTCGACGCCGCCCAGCAGGCCGCGGCGCAGCAACGACAGGCCGGTGAAGCGGCCAGCAACTAGGGGCTCAGGCGCGGGCGCGCAGCTCGAAGCAGTAGTGGATACGCTCGTTGCGTTTGAAGTCGAAAGGTATCGTCGCGGCCGATATATCGACTACAGCCCAGCGCTCCGCCACCGCAGCGTCGAGTCGGAAGCGCTGCGCGTTGGTTGAGAAGATAAGCAGTCCACCGGGCGCCAGCAGCCGCATGCAATCGGCAATCATCGCCGCATGGTCACGCTGCGTGTCGAGTACGCCGCTCATGCGTTTGGAATTTGAAAAGGTCGGCGGATCGAGCAGGATCAGGTCCCATGACGCGTCGCTCGCTGCGGAGCGCGCCGCCGGCTGCACAAGCGCGGACTGCGCCTGCAACCATTCAAGGCAATCGGCCTGCAGCAGTTCGTGCTGGTCGCGCGCCAGTTCATTGGCGCGAAAATTCTGCGCCGCCCAGTCCAGGTAGGTTGCGGACATGTCAATGCTGAGCGTGTGCGCAGCGCCGCCCGCAGCGGCGTGCACCGTGGCGCTGGCGGTATAACAGAAGAGATTCAGAAAGCGCCGCCCCGCGGCCTGGGCGCGGATGCGCGCGCGCACCAGCCGGTGATCGAGAAACAGCCCGGTATCAAGGTAGTCACTGAAATTGACATTGAATTTCAGGCCGTCTTCCTCGACGAGATAGTATTGATGTTCGCGCGCTACGCGCGTGTATTGACTGGCGCCGCGCTGGCGGCGGCGCACCCGCAGATGGATATTGCCCGGTTCGACCTGCAGCGCGCCCGGCAACGCGGCCAGGGCTTCCGCGCGCCGCCGTTGTGCGGCCGCGGGCTCAACGCTGTCGGGAGCGGCATACTCCTGCACGTACAGATGTACCGTCCCGTTGCCTGATTCTTCGTAGCGATCGATCGCGAAGGCGTACTCGGGCATGTCGGCGTCATAAAGCCGGTAACAACTCACCTGCTGCTGACGGGCGCTGCGTCCGAGCAGGCGCTGGTTCTTGAGAATGCGGTTGGCAAACATCTGCGCGCCCGCACTCGCCACCAGCGCAGGATCAGGCGCCGGCCGCGCACCGGCGGCGCGAGCCGGTGCGCCAGGGCGCGCGAGATCGTAGCGCAACAAGCGGCAGGGCAGCGCACCGTTCCATAGTTCGTGAGTGCGATAGCTGCGCAGCGACAGCTCGCGCGCACCCTCGGCGGAACCGGTGAAGATCGCAGCCTGCCAACCGGAAAAATATTCGCGCAGTACCGCGCCCAAGGCACGATGCGCGTCGCGCGCCAGCGAGTCATCGCCCAGTCGTGCGCCGTAAGGCGGGTTGGTGCATACCAGGCCAGTGGCGCTGTCCGGCCGCGCTGCGCTGACTGGCAGGCAGGCAAAGTGCACCAACGCGGCGACGCCGGCGCGCTGTGCGTTGAGCGCGGCATTGCGCAGCACCGCAGCATCCTGGTCACTCCCGCGTATCGAGACCGGGACCTGGGCGCGAACGCGCGCGCGCGCCGCCTCCAGCAGCGTCTGCCAGAGCGCCGCATCGTGCCCGCGCCAGCCGAGAAATCCCCAGTAGTCGCGTTGCAGCCCAGGGGCGATGTCCGCGGCGATCAGCGCGGCCTCGATGGGCAGCGTGCCCGAGCCGCACATGGGATCGAGAAAGCCACCGCCAGCCTCGGCGATAGCTGGCCAGCCGGCGCGCAGCAGTATCC
>JBAVRE010000085.1:0-34367 GCA_049694695.1 Steroidobacteraceae bacterium
GTATATTTGCCCAGCGACAACCAGGTCTGGCGCGCGTAGACCAGGGTCTCGCGGCAGGCGCTATCGCAACCCCTCTCGCCCGAGCCGATCACCACCAGTGACCACTTGCCCCGAAGCTCGGTGGTGTCGGGAAGCGTGCGCACCGGCACTATCAGAGTGCCGTGATTGGTGTGCGCTTGAGGGCGCCAGCTCGAACCGTAATAGAGCCAGAAGGCGCAGCCGAGGGGAGCGGCGAAGGCCAGGCCCAGCACCAGGAAGTACAGCCGGCCGCGCCTGAGTCTGGGGGTAGCATTGTTCATGGTGTGTGGCGTTTGACGTTGAGCAGGAAGAACAGGAACAGGCTTAGCGCTCCGAGGCCCCACCACTGTATGGCATAGGCCAGGTGCCGCTCGGGTCCAAACCCGGCGCTCGCCGGTTGCCAGTGGCGGGCGTAGCCCTGCGGTTGATCCGCCGCCAGCAGCAGCTGCTGCGCTTCCAGAGGGTGCTGCAATGACGCGCCAAGCTGCGCCATGGTTGGAAAACTGGTGCGCTTGGGCCAGTTGGCATCGCTGCCCGGCGCGACCGTACCTGACGCCAGGGCCGCTACTGGCAGGGCATCCAGCCGGCCGTTGAGCGTGTCTGGCGGGGCAGACTCCTCCGACTCGCGCGACTTCATGGTCAGGTCGGGCAGCTCATCGCGCCGCCCTTGTGGCAACGGCAGCCAACCGCGATTGACGAGCAGCAGGCGTCCGTCGGATAGCCGGAAAGGGGTCAGCACCTCGTAGCCCGCCTGCCCGTCGTGAATAATATTATCGAGCAGGAACTGGTGCCCGGCGTCGTAAACACCGCTCACGCTCACCTGTGCATAGCGCGGCAGTGCGCTGGTCGATTGCCCATCCAACGGCACAACGCGCAGGCTGCCGGCCGCAAAAGCCGCCGCGTAGGCACTTTTCTCGGCCGCGCGATGCCACTGCCAGCGACCGAGCTCGGCAAACAGCAGCGCTCCGCCCACGGCCAGGGCCACCATGCCCCACGGGGCCCGGAGAGTCCGATTGCCAAGGTTCACACGCAGCAAGCGCAGCACTCCGGGAGCGGGAAAGGGCCCATTGTGCCGGCCAGCCGGCGCTACGTACAGGCGCGTGACTATAATGCCCGCCGTGCACGGCAAGGCAGGATTTGGGGCATATGGCACTGATCAGACTGGCGGTATTTCTCGTGCTTGCCGGCATCATCGCGAGCCTGGGGGTGGCGCTGTTTCATCTCGCCTCCAATCGTGGTGATTCAAACAAACTGGTGCGTTCGCTCACCGTGCGCGTGGTGCTGTCGGTCGCGCTGTTCCTGTTGCTGATGATTGCCTGGCGCGTGGGGTTGATTCACCCGCACGGCCTCGGCCGCTAAGCGACGTGGCGCAAGCGCAATCGACGGGCGTTGCCTTCGCGCTGCTGGGGGCCGCTGGTTTCTCGCTCAAGGCCGTGTTCGTCAAAGGCGCCTATCGCTACGGCATCGACGCCGAGACACTGCTGGCGCTGCGCATGCTGTACTCGTTGCCGTTGTTCATCCTGTTGGGACTGCACACCATGCGCCGTGCGCCACTGGTGCTGCGCGCGGCCGACTGGCGCGAACTGCTGGTGCTCGGTGTGCTGGGTTACTACGCTGCCAGTTACCTGGACTTTCTGGGACTGCAGCACATATCAGCGGCGCTAGAGCGCGTCATCCTGTTCATCTACCCGACGATTGTCGTGCTGTTTACGGCCTGGCAACAGCGACGCTGGCCGGCGCGCTCGCTCTGGTGGGCCTTGCTGCTGTGCTACAGTGGCATCGCTCTGGCCATGCTGCACGATCTGCGTACCTACCCCGGCCAGGTGTGGCTCGGCGGCGCCCTGGTGCTCGCCAGCGCCATCGCCTATGCCGCCTATTTGTTGCGCGCCGCGCCGGTCCTGCAGCGACTCGGCTCGGCCCGCGTCACCGCCTGGGCCACGGCACTCGCCAGCGTCATGGCGGTGATTCAGTTTCTCCTCATGCGGCCAGTCTCCAGCCTCGCCCTGCAACCCTGGCAGGTGCATGCACTGTGCGCAGCGATGGCCGTGTTTTCGACCGTGCTGCCGATCTGGCTGGTGTCGGAAGCGATTCGCCGGCTCGGCGCCGGACCCACGGCCATTCTCGGTTCACTCGGTCCGGTGCTGACCATGCTGCTGGCCTGGGGCATTCTTGGCGAGCACCTGGGCGTGCAGCAGCTACTCGGCGGCGCACTGGTTATCATTGGGGTGCGCCTCGCCGCAGCGGCACCTACCCACACCGGCAGTTAACCACCATGAGCAAAGTTGAAATCGCAAAACTCAAAGTTCACAGCGACGCGCGCGGCGCCGTCTTCGAACCGCTCGAGCCGCAACTGCTCGCCGGCTGGCGCAATGTGCATGCGGTCATCACCGAACCCGGCGCGGTACGCGGCAACCACGCTCATCTGCGTGGCACGGAAATCAGCGCCGTCTTTGGCCCCGCCCTGGTACGTTTCCGCGAAGGCGCCACGATTCATGACGCCGAGGTCCCGGGCGGCGAAGTCTGGCGCTTCCGCTTTCCTCCCGGCGTCGCCCACGCTTTCAGGAACACCGGCACCCGCCCCTTCGTGCTGGTCTCATTCAACACCGAGGAACACAACCCCGCCGTTCCCGACGTCGAGCGCGTGGAATTGATCTAGCCGGCGCGCGAATCACGCGGAAGAAAGGGGAAATGAGGGCGGGCGCAGCGGCGTGGCTGAGACGGGAAGGCCGTTTTCGGGACCGTGGGCGACAGGATGTCGCCCCCGGAGCCCCCATGGATGGGTTCATGGCGTTCCCGAAAGCGACCGCTCACTCCACGATTACGTCGCTTCCCGCGCTCTTGATCCGTCTATTCAATCGCGCGCATCGCGCGCCAACCGGCTACACCCAGTAGACGAATATGAACAGCCCCAGCCACACCACGTCGACGAAGTGCCAGTACCACGCCACCGCCTCGAAGCCGAAGTGACGTGCCGGCGTGAAGTGTCCCTTGAGCGTACGCAGCCAGATGATCGTCAGCATGATCGCGCCGATGGTCACGTGCAGGCCGTGAAAGCCGGTGAGCATGAAGAAGGTCGAGCCGTAGATGCCGGTGCCCAGCTGCAGGCCTTTTTCCAGATAGGCTTCGCCGTATTCCTTCGCCTGTAGCGACACGAACAGGAAGCCCAGCAGAAAAGTCAGCGCCAGGAAGACCTTCAGCACATTGCGCTTGCCGGCCTTGAGCGCGTGGTGGGCAATCGTGATGGTGACGCCCGAGCTCAGCAGTATCAGCGTGTTCAATGCCGGCACGCCAAAGGCGGGAATCACCTCGAAGCTGCCATCGGCCCGCGGGCCCAGTCTGGCTGGGCCGTTGGTCGGCCAGCCGGCATCGTAGTTCTGCCACAGGAAAATCTTGTTGAAGATCTTGACGCCCTCGCCGCCCACCCACGGCACCGAGAACTGGCGTGCGTAGAACAGCGCACCGAAGAAGGCCGAGAAGAACATCACCTCGGAAATGATGAACCACACCATGCCCATGCGGAACGAGCGGTCGACCGCGAGATTGAAGGTGCCCGCTTCGCTCTCGTTGATGACGGTGCGGAACCAGCCGATGAACATGAAGGCCAGCAAGCTGAGGCCGGCGGCGAACATCACCGGGCCGAACCATTCGTTCAGCCACGCGACCACGCCCAGCATCGTGGTGAACAGCGCCACCGAGCCGATGATCGGCCACGGCGTGCCGTGCGGAATGTAGTACTTGCCTGAATCGACCTGACTGTGCGGCTGCGACATATGCTTCCCTTGAGACTGACTGTTGCGCCGCCCCTAACGGGCGACGACGGCGGTGGACAGATCGTAAAAAGTGTAACTGAGCGTCACCCGATCGACGTTGCCCGGCAGCGCCCGATCGACGAAAAAGCGCACCGGCAACACGCGCTCCTCGCCCTGCTTGAAGGCCTGGGGCGAAAAGCAGAAGCACTGGGTCTTGTGAAACCAGGCTGCCGCTTCGCTCGGGGCGATGCTGGGAATGGCCTGGGCCACGGTATCGTGGCCAGTGAGGTTGCGGGCGATAAAGCTGGCCTGATAGAGCTGGCCGGGATGCACGCGCATGTCATTTTGCGCCGGTCGGAACTGCCAGTTGCCCACGGTGGGCAGGCTGGTCATGAATTCGACCGTGAGCGTGCGGGTGGTATCAGCACCGCCGGCTTGCACAATGCTGCGCGCTGCTACCGGTGAGCGCAGGCTCTGCTGATCGCCGATGCCGGAGATCTTGCACAGCACGCGATACAGCGGCACCAGCGCGAAGCCAAAGGCGGCGCTCCCTGCTACGCACAGCAGCAGTTTTGCCACCAGGCTGCGATTCGCACGGCCCAGTTCGTGCCTGGCATTCATCCGTGGGCCCTGTGTACGGACATCCAGATGAACCCGCCATACATAGCCAGCGCCACCAGCATCAGTACGATGGCGGTACGGCGCGCACCTCGGCGTTGTTCATTGCGGTCGGTCATACAGACTATCCCTGTCGCTCTCTCCAGGGCCTGCCAGCTCAATGTTCAGCGCCGTGTGCAATCTGCGCAGTCGAGGGCGGGTCCTGCCAGGTGTGATACGGCGTCGGCGAGGGCAATTCCCACTCCAGGCCATGCGCGCCTTCCCACACCTGAGCCGAGGCTTTCTCGCCGCCACGAATGCACTGCCAGATCAGGATCGGAAACAGCAGCTGCGAGAGGCCAAAACCAAAACCGCCTATGGACGAGACCATATTCCAGTCGGCGAACTGCGTGGCGTAGTCGGGAATGCGCCGCGGCATGCCGGCCAGTCCCAGAAAATGCTGCGGGAAGAACAGCACGTTGACGAATATGGTCGAGAGCCAGAAGTGCCACTTGCCGAGCGTCTGGCTGTACATGTGCCCGGTCCACTTCGGCAGCCAGTAGTACACTCCGGCCATGATGGCAAAGATGGCGCCGGGCACCAGTACGTAGTGAAAATGCGCGACCACGAAGTAGGTGTCCTGGTACTGGAAATCAGCCGGCGCGATCGCCAGCATCAGGCCGGAGAAGCCACCGATCGTGAACAGGAACAGGAATGCCAGCGCAAACAGCATCGGCGTTTCAAAGCTGAGCGAGCCGCGCCACATCGTGGCGCTCCAGTTGAAGACTTTCACGCCGGTGGGAATCGCGATCAGCATGGTCGAGAGCATGAAGAACAGTTCGCCGGCGAGGGGCATGCCCACGGTGAACATGTGATGCGCCCAGACGATGAACGACAGGAAGGCAATCGACGCAGTCGCGTAGACCATCGCTTCATAGCCGAACAGCGGTTTGCGCGAGAAGGTGGGAATGACTTCCGAGACGATGCCGAAGGCCGGCAGAATCAGGATGTAGACCTCCGGATGGCCGAAGAACCAGAAGATGTGCTGGAACATCACCGGATCGCCGCCGCCCGAGGCGCTGAAGAAACTGGTGCCGAAGAAATGATCGGTCAGCAGCATGGTGACCGAGCCCGCCAGCACCGGCATCACCAGGATCAGCAGGTAAGCGGTGATCAGCCAGGTCCATACGAACAGCGGCATGCGCAGCAGCGTGATGCCCGGCGCGCGCATGTTCATGATGGTGACGATGACATTGATCGCGCCCATGATCGAGGACGCGCCCATCAGGTGGATGGCGAAGATTGCGAGCGGAAAGCTATCACCTCCCTGCAGGACCAGCGGCGGATACAGTGTCCAGCCGCCGGCCGGCGCGCCGCCCGGCACGAAGAAGCCGATGAGCAGCAGCGTGAAGGCGAAGGGCAGCAGCCAGAAGCTGAAGTTGTTCATGCGCGGCAGCGCCATGTCGGGCGCGCCCACCTGCAGTGGGATCATCCAGTTCGCGAGGCCCACCCAGGCGGGCATGACCGCGCCGAAGATCATGGCGAGCGCATGGACGGTGGTCATCGAATTGAAAAACGCCGGGTCGACAAACTGCATGCCCGGCTTGAAGAGTTCGAGGCGAATCACCATCGCCATGGTGCCGCCGACGAAGAACATGATGCAGGCGAAGATCAGGTAGAGCGTGCCGATGTCCTTGTGATTCGTGGTCGACAGCCAGCGCCAGATGCCTTTGGGCGGATGATCGTGATGATCGTGGGTGGCGGCGTGTTCGGTATAGGCCATGTTAGGTACTCGCGACAGGTATTCGTTGGGTGAGCGGGAGACTGTTCAACCAGTCTTGCTGGCGGCATCGCCCGCCACGGCGTTCGCGGCATTGGCCGGCGCGGCGACCGGCGACGCGGCCGGGGCAGCATCCGCGGGTTGCTGTAGCGCCTGCTGGGTGTGCAGCCAGGACTCGAAATCGGCCTTGCTGCGCACGTCGACCACGATCGGCATGAAGCCGTGGTCGCGGCCGCACAGTTCGGCACACTGACCGCGATACAAACCGGTGTTTTCCACATCGATCTTGAACCAGGCCTCGTTGATGAAACCCGGAATCGCGTCTTTCTTGATCGCCAGGGCCGGTACCCACCAGGCGTGAATGACATCCTGCGCGGTCAGCAGCAGGCGTACTTTGGTGCCGGCCGGCACCACCAACGGGTGATCGACGTTGAGAAGATAGTTGGGCACGCTGTTCGGATCGATTCCGGAGCCCAGCTGACGCGCGACGTTGCTGTCACGATCGAGCGTTGAGAGCACTGTGACACCGCTACCAACGTACTCATAGCCCCATTTCCACTGATAACCCGTGACGCGTATGGTCAGTTCAGT
The DNA here is from genome assembly GCA_049694695.1 of Steroidobacteraceae bacterium. Classification (GTDB taxonomy): domain Bacteria; phylum Pseudomonadota; class Gammaproteobacteria; order Steroidobacterales; family Steroidobacteraceae; genus FEN-1191. Next base: position 6,736 of record JBAVRE010000085.1, read on the forward strand.
GTTGGTGGCATCATCGGTTTCGATCAGCGTGCGTGTGGCCGGCACGGCCATCACGATCAGGATGATGATTGGGATGACCGTCCAGATGATCTCCGTCTTGGTGCTGTGTACCAGCTTGGTGTCCGGCACCGCGCCCTGGGATTTGCGGAAGCGTATCAGCGAATAGATCATCCAGCCGAACACGAACACGGCCAGCACCACGCACCACCAGAACACCATCATGTGCAGCGAATAGATGTTGCGCGAGATAGCGGAGATGCCGGGTGTCATGTTCAGCGTCCAGGCGGCCTGCGCCGTCGGCGCGACCAGGGCGAGCAACGCCGTGCTGAGGCTGGTGAGCAGGAATCCAGGTTTTTTCATCTTCATTTCAGGCCTTAAAAATTGCAGGCTTAACTCGCCTGTGACGGCGATTCACTCCCAGTTTCAAACGAGCCGCACTCATCCGGCGCCGCTACAGCGGCTAACTTCCGAGGGCAGGGCTGGCGGCGCGGCGCAGTTTAACCTGTGCCCGCGGTTGCGGAAACACTGATCACGGGCTGACACGAAATAGTCGGCACTCAAGCAGCGCGGGCCAGCAGCAGCACGGCGGCGCTGCGCAGCGCAGCGGCGTCCGCACTCGGATCAGCGTTGCAGGTCAGCAGCACGTGGTTGAGACAGCCCGGGCGCGGCTCCACCACCAGCACGAGCGGCGCGCAGAGCGCACAGGCCAGATGTGCCATGGTTTCGCGCCCGCTGATCGGCGCGTACCAGCTGCCGGCGCTCTCGATCAGCAGCAGGTTCTGGCCAGCCGAGCGTAGCTGGGTCTGGCGGACAATCTGGCCCGTGTCGATCCTGATTCCTGCCCTCTCTGCAGATATAGGAGGAGAGAGGGGTTCTGGCAGGAAAAAAGGCTCAAAAGCTGAATTAGCGTAATCTGGCAGGAATTATGTGCAATATATGGTATATTTTCGCCGATCAGGTCCCCATCGTGCCATTTTCCACCGGCTTCATGGCCGGGTTCTCCGTCCGAGCGCAGACAGCGGCACATGGGTCTCACCGGCCGGCACCGGTGGCACGTGGCCCTGACGGCCGGGCTGTTCGGCAGGCGCAAACGCGGCACCGTAGATGATTTCCCAGGTGGCAGGCAGCCCCTTGGGTCCACGCTGGTGTTCATAGGTGGCGCACATGAGCGCGAGTCGATGTCGCCCGGTGAGTGAGCGGCGCCGATCGACAGCGGCGTTACGCTCGCCGATCTCACGCAACTCACCCATGAGCGTGGCGGCCTGCGGGTAGTGTCGCAGGCGCAGATCGCGGTCCATGACGGGCTCGCGCAGGCCGGCATGTTGGAGAGCCGCCGCCAGCAAAGGCATGTCGGCGAAGGCGCTGACGTGTGGCGTGGTATCGACGCTTGCCCAGGCATCGCGCAGCTCCTGCAGGGTTGCCGCGCCGAGAGTGCTGAACAGCAGCAGGCCACCCGGCCGCAGTACCCGACGCACTTCGGCAAACGCCAGTGCCGGATCATCGCACCAATGCAGCATCAGATTGCTGTACACCAGGTCTACCGATTGCGCGGCCAACGGCAAGGCGAGCGTGTCGGCGCACACTCGTGCAAAGCGCCGCCACGGCCAGCTGCGGCGCCGCGCGGCGCGCAACATGCCCGGTGCAATGTCGATAGCCAGCACCTGGGCGCGGCGGTAACGTGCGCGCAGTGCGGCAGCGCCGCGCGCGGTGCCGCAACCCAGATCAACGATCAGCTGTGGCTTGAGCGGAAAGAATTCCAGCCGACTCAGCAACTCGGCGCGCACCTCGCTGTGCAGCGCCGCCGCCGCGTCATAGTGCAGGCTCGCGCGGTTGAAGGCGCGCGTCATGGCCCGGCGATCGACGCGGAAGCGATCGTTCATGACTCGCGCACCGCGGCGGCGATGCCGCGCGGCCCCGAGTGAGCCGCGACCGGTGGCGCGCGCCGCATGAGCAGCGGCAAGGGCTGTGCAAACAGGGCCTCGACCCCGGCCAGCGTGCACTCGTACTTCATGCCTGTTACTCGCCGTATACGGAAGTTTTGTGGGCTGCACCGCTGCGGGTGCTCAGCTCTAGACTGCGCCGATGTTCCAGCCGGCGCCCCAGCGTGTCAACCAAAGGCAATCCAGTAAGTCGACAGTAGTCCGGCTCGGGGCATGGCTGCACACTTTACTGGCGCCGCCACAGTGCGTGCTGTGTGATCAGCCCGGGTTGCCGGGGCCCATTGATCTGTGCGCTGACTGCCTGGCTGATCTGCCCCGCAGTGCCAGCTCCTGCACTCGCGCCGTCGCCGGCTACCAGCTGATCTGCTGTCCCTGGGGCTTCGAATTTCCGATCGATGAGCTGGTGCGGGCCCTGAAGTTTCGCGGCGAACGCAGTTACGCGCGCCTGCTCGGCACACTGCTGGCACGCGCGCGACAAGACTGTGATCTGCCACTGCCGCAGCGCGTGATTCCGGTACCGCTGCATCCGCGCCGTCTGCGCGAGCGCGGTTACAACCAGGCGGCCGAGCTGGCGCGCTTTGCGGCCCGCGAGCTGGGCCTGCGCTGCGAGCTGCAGGCGCTACAGCGACTGCGTCCAACGCGCGCGCAGACCCGGCTGGGCGCCGCCGAACGCGCCGTCAATACGCGCCACGCTTTTCAGGCGCGCGTTTCACTGCACACCTTGCGCGTGGCACTGGTTGACGATGTCATCACCACCGGCAGCACTGCGGCGGCGGCGGCGCTGGCTCTACGCGCCGCCGGCGCCGTGGACATTGAGTTGTGGGTAGTGGCCCGGGCGCAGCGACGCCGCAGCGGGCCTGTTCACACCACGTGATCCGGCTCCAGCTCGCAGATCACGTCGGCGTCGGTTTCAATCTGCACGGTAACGTGGCCAATGGCGAAACGCTGCTGCAATTCATGCGCGAGCTGCACCAGCACCACGTCACCGGGATGCCCCGCCGGCATCAACACATGACAGGTCAGTGCCGTCTCGGTCGTGCTCATCGACCAGATGTGCAGATCGTGTATGGCTGCGACGCCGGGCCAGTGCCTGAGAAAGTCACTGACCGCAGCCGATTGCACGCCAGGTGGCACCGCATCCATCGACATGCCCAGTGAATCGCGCAGCAGGCTCCAGGTGCCCATGAATATCACTGCCGCGATGACCAGGCTCGCGAGCGGGTCGAGCCGGCTCCAGCCGGTCAGCAGGATGATCCCGGCGGTCACCACGACGCCAAGAGAAATGAGTGCGTCGTAGGCCATGTGCATGAATGCAGCACGCACATTGAGGTCGCTGTGGCGACCGGCCGCAAACAGCCAGGCGGTCACGCCATTGACGACCACGCCAACCGCAGCCACCGCCATGACGGTCAGGCTCGCCACCTCGCCCGGTTCGATCAGACGGCGTATGCCCTCAACGGCAATGGCGCCCACGGTGACCAGCAGCAACATGGCGTTGATCAGCGCGGCCAGGATCGTGCCGCGCCTGAGTCCATAAGTATGCGTGGCCGAGGGCAGGCGTCGAGCCAGAATGGCTGCAACCCATGCCATGGCCAGCCCCAGTACATCGCCGAAGTTGTGGCCGGCGTCGGCGATCAACGCCACCGAGTGCGAGATCAGGCCATAAAAGACTTCGATGAGCACGAAGCCCAGATTCAGGGCGATACCCACGAAGAAAGCCATGCCGAAATTCCTGTCGGCGTGGCCTGGCGGTGCGCCAGCAAGGTGCACGTGTTCGCCGTGATCGTGTTCACTCATCGCGATATTCTGCAGTCACTCAGCCCGAAGTGCTAATCGGGTGAATACAGGGTCGTCAGTGTCGCTGTTAGCGACAGCACAACGCCAATCAGGATGATTTCCACACTGATCGAACGCTGCAACGCCAGCGCGGCGCGCGCTTCGCCTGCCGCCAGTGCTGGTGCCAGGCGCCATCTATTCCAGGCCGCAAGCGCCATCAACAGGCTGAACAGGATCAGCTTCATCATCAGCAATTCGCCGTAGGGGCGGTGCAGGACCGTCAGGCTGCCGGTCAACAGCCACGCCATGCTCAAGCCGGCCAGCGCGATCAGCGGCACCAGGAATCCCGCTATCGCGGAGTAGCGCGCGACGATCCGCGCCGCCATCGGCGGCGCTTCCTGGCGCAGCACGATCAACAACGGCGCCAGTGCGCCAAACCAGCCAGCGACGATCAGCAGATGCAGGCCCAGCAGCGGCGCCAGCGCAGCGCGCGCGGCATGCGCGCTCGTGTGGCCGGTCAGCAGGAAGCCGGTCAGGGCGATAGCGCCGCCAAGGCTTGCATACCAGTGCGCCGGGCGCCCGAGTGCTGCAAGCACGAGCAGCAGGCCGGCGGCTTGCGTGAGTTGTGCCCATCCGGAGCCGGAACTCCACGCCAGCTGCTGCAGCTCGCGGTCCCACAGGCCGCTGTAGTCGCCGGCCATGCGCGCCGCATCCAGGGCCAGGTGGGTGAATACCAGCAATACGCCGCAGCTGGCAGCGATGAGTGCCAGGCGGCGGCTGTCAGCGCGTGAAATCGTGAGCTCGCGCGCAAAGCCCGCCAGAAAGAACGCCGCACCGACCGCCTGGAACAGCGCGATGAACGCCAGCGCGCGCACGATCACGGAGAGTACGTCAGGCGTCACGACTCAGCCCGCCAGTCCCTTACCTGATCGTTTCCGGCGTGGGCCTGGTGCCGATATTTCTCATGTCAGTGGGCCGGCCTGGCGACACTTTCGCCGCCGGCGCGTAACTGAAGCTGATCTTGCCGATGGAGACATGATTGTCCTGCGGGTCCAGTGCCCGAAATCTCAGCGTGTAAACGGCGGGCGCAAGTCTGGGCGCGGCAATCGTGAAATGGTCGCTGGCCGCTCTGGGAAGTGGTGCGATCTTTTGCGCCGCCGGGTCGCCGTCTTTCTGGATGCTGAGCGCAGTCAGGCGCGCCGGCTCGGAGAACACCAGCGTGAAGCTCGCGGGCGCTGCCGCTACCACACTGCCATTTGCGGGCGTCGACTTTTCCAGGTGCACATGGGCATGGGCAAGCGGCGGCAGACTGACCAGCGTGATCAGCGCCGCGCAGCTGCTGAATTTTATCTGCATGATGACCTCATATGATTTGCTGGCTGACCGACTTACTGGCGTGGCGCTGTTGCATCAGCAGGTAAGCGGCCGGCACCACGAACATCGACAACAGGGTTGCGGTGACCATACCACCGATCATGGGCGCGGCAATACGCCGCATCAGTTCTGAGCCGCTGCCCGTGCCCCACATGATCGGGAGCAGGCCGGCAACGATCACGGCGACCGTCATGGCGACCGGTCGCACCCGCAATGCGGCGCCGGCGATGATCGCCTGGTGCAAGCCGGCGGGGTCGCGCTGTGGGCCCGCAGCTTCGAGCCCGGCCACCGCCTGATTCACATAGACCAGCATGACCACACCGATTTCGGCGGCCACGCCGGCCAGGGCGATGAACCCGACCGCCGTGGCGATGGACAGATTGTAGCCCAGCAGCCAGGTAAACCAGAACCCGCCGACCAATGCGAACGGCAGGCTCGCCATGATCAGCAGTGCCTCGTCAATGCGCCGGAAATTCAGGTACAGCAGCACGAAGATGATCAGCAGCGTGGCCGGTATGACCAGCTTGAGCCTGGCCGCGGCACGTTGCAGATACTCGAACTGTCCTGACCAGGAGAGCGAATAGCCCTCGGGCAGCACGATCTCCCGGGCCACCGTCTGCTGCATCTCCCGAACCGCCGAACTCAGTGCGCGTGCGCGCAAGTCGATGTAGACCCAGCCCGTCAGCCGGGCATTTTCACTCTTGAGCATCGGCGGCCCGTCGCTGATGTTGATCGCGGCCACGTCCCCCAGGCGAAGCTGTGCACCACGCTCGGTGAGCACCGGCAGGTCGCGCAGCTTCTGCACTGAATCACGCAACTCGCGTGGATAGCGCAGGTTGATCGGAAAGCGCTGCAGGCCTTCGACGGTCTCGCCAATGTTGTCGCCGCCGACGGCGGCCGAGACTACGCTCTGCAGCTCGGCAATATTCAGACCGTAACGTGCCGCGGCGCCGCGATCGATGTGCACATCTATATAGCGGCCACCGCTCAGTCGTTCGGCAAACGCGGAACTGACTCCGGGCACCTGCTTGACCACGCGTTCCACGGCGGCCGCCAGGCGATCGACTTCCCGCAGATTGATGCCGGAAACTTTCACGCCCACCGGGCTCTTGATGCCGGTCGCCAGCATGTCGATGCGATTGCGGATTGGCGGCACCCAGATATTCGACAGGCCCGGCACCTGTACGGCCTGGTCGAGCTCCTGCACCAGTCGGTCGGGTGTCATGCCGGCGCGCCACTGGGCGCGCGGCTTGAACTGAATCGTGGTTTCAAACATTTCGAGCGGCGCCGGGTCGGTGGCAGTCTCGGCGCGTCCGGCTTTGCCAAACACACTGGCTACTTCGGGCACGGTCTTGATCAGGCGATTGGTCTGCTGCAGCAGCTCGGCTACTTTGCCGCCAGAAATGCCGGGCAGCGCCGAGGGCATGTACAACAGGTCGCCCTCGTCAAGCGGCGGCATGAACTCCCCACCGAGCTTTACCAGCGGATAGGCCGTGGCGACCAGGATCAGGAGCGCCAGCGCCAGTGTCACCCGCGGAGCTGCCAGCGCCCGTTCGAGCAGTGGCCGGTATAGACCGATGAGTCCGCGGACCAGCGGGTTTTGCAGCTCCGGACGGATCCGGCCGCGGATCAGATAACCCATCAGCACCGGTATCAGTGTGACCGCCAGCAGCGCTGCGGCGGCCATCGCATAGGTCTTGGTGTAGGCGAGCGGCGCGAACAGGCGGCCCTCCTGCGCTTCGAGCGTGAACACCGGAATGAATGAAAAGGTAATGATCAGCAGAGACGTGAACAGCGCGGGCCCGACCTGCGCGGCGGCCGTGGCGATTACCCGCCAGCGCTCGGGCTGGGAGATCTGCGCCGTGGGATGCGCCTGCTGCCAGTGCTCAAGGTGCTGGTGTGCGTTCTCAATCATCACCACCGCGGCGTCGACCATCGCGCCGATGGCGATGGCAATGCCGCCGAGCGACATGATGTTGGCATTGACGCCCTGGTAATACATGACGATGAAGGCCAGCAGAATACCGAGTGGCAGCGAGACTATGGCCACCAGGGCCGAGCGCACGTGAAACAGGAACAGGATGCAGACCAGTGCCACGATGACGAACTCTTCGAGCAGCTTGCCGGTGAGGTTGTCGACCGCGCGGCGAATCAGGTTCGAGCGATCATAGGTTGGTACCAGCTCGACACCGGCAGGCAGGCTGGATTTGAGCTGCGCCAGTTTCGCCTTGACGGCATCGATGGTGGCCAGCGCGTTCTTGCCGGAGCGCATGATGATCACGCCACCGGCGACTTCACCTTCGCCATTGAACTCGGCGATGCCGCGACGCAGCTCCGGGCCAATCTGCACCCGGGCGATATCGCCGAGCAGCACGGCGACGCCCGCGTCGCTGGTCCGCAGTGGAATACTGCGAAAGTCATCCAGCGATTGCAGATAGCCCGAAGCGCGCACCATGTACTCGGCTTCGCCCAGCTCGAGCACCGAGCCACCGCTCTCCTGATTGGCCTGCTGCACGGCTTCGATCACCGCGCCATGGGTGATGTTGTAGGCGCGCATCCGATCCGGGTCGAGCACAATCTGGTATTGACGCACCATGCCGCCGATCGAGGCGACCTCGGCGACGTTGGCTACGGTCTTGAGTTCATATTTCAGGAACCAGTCCTGCAGGGCGCGCAACTGCGACAGATCCAGCCTGCCACTTCGATCGATCAGCGCATATTCGTAGATCCAGCCCACGCCCGTGGCGTCCGGACCGAGTGCGGTACGGGCCTGCGCCGGCAGGCGTGCCTGCACCTGGTTGAGTTGTTCGAGCACTCGTGAGCGCGCCCAATAGGGATCGGTACCGTCGGCAAACAGGATGTAGACGAAGGAATCGCCGAACATCGAGTAACCACGTACGGTCTTTGCGCCCGGCACCGACAACATCGTGGTAGTCAGCGGATAGGTCACCTGGTTTTCGACAATCTGCGGTGCCTGGCCGGGAAAGGTAGTGCGGACTATCACCTGGACATCCGAGAGGTCGGGAATGGCATCGAGCGGCGTGCGCAGCAACGCCCATACGCCCCAGGCAGCAAGCGCCACGCTGGCGAGCAGCACCAGAAAGCGGTTGTCGATCGAACTGCGGATCAGGCGGGCGATCATGGCGTCAGATCCGCGCGACCCTGCTGTTGGCCGCCGAGGCGATTGACGGTCGAGCTGAGACTGGCCTCCGAATCGATCAGGAACTGGCCCGACAGCACTATGGTCTGACCCGCGCTCAGTCCCGAAACAATTGCGCTCTTGCCGCCAGCCTCGGCGCCGAGCGTGACGGGCACGACCTCAAAAGCGCCATCGCCACGCTTGACGATGACCACCGTGCGCTCACCGGTCGCGATCACGGCTTCACTCGGCACCCACAGTTGCGCGACGGCCCGTGGCTCACTGATCGTTGTCTGCACGAACATGCCGGGCTTGAGCCTGCCGGCCGGGTTGTCGACGACGATGCGTGCGCCCAGCGTGCGTGTGACGGGATCAACCTGCGGCAGTATCGCGAGCACGCTACCGTGCAGCGTCTCGCCGGGCAGGGCCTGAGCGCGTACCTCCGCATTGGCGCCCTTAGCAACGGCGTGCGCCAGGCTTTCCGGCACACGCGCATCCACCCATACCGTGGCCGTGCCATTGAGGCGAAACAGCACGGTGCCCGCGTCAAAGGTCGCGCCTTCGCGCACCATCACTTCCGTGACCACGCCGTCAACGGGAGCCACCAGGGTCATTGCCGGCAATGACCGGGATTGCTCGAGCTTGAGAATGGCGCTCTCGGCAACACCAAGCACGACCAGTCGCTGACGGGCGGCGGCAAGCAACGCTGCGCTGCTCGCAGGCCCGGAGCCCAGCAGCGCCAGATACTCGCCTGCCGCTTCGCTCCAGGCTGGCGCGCCTATCTTGGCCAGCGCCTGGCCGCGGTGCACATGCTCGAGTGCGGCCCGCACGTATAGGTGCGTCACGTAGCCCGCCACCCGGGTCTGCAGCACAACGGCTGTGCGCTCGTCATAGCCCACGCTGCCCGGCGCCGAAACGTGCGCCGCGATTGCTGCCAGTTCCACTGTGCCCAGCCGGAACGCCAGATTCTGCTGGGCTTCGGCGCGCACGGTAACGCCACCTGCAGTGGCGACTCCGTCGGCATAGACCGGCACCAGGGCCATGTCCATGAAGGGAGATTTGCCGGGCTTCTCAAACCTGAGCTCGGGCCGCATTGGGTCGCTCCAATAGAGCACCTTGCGCTCGCCGGGCGATACGGCCGCAGCAACGTGGTTCGTAGTGTCGTGACGCGCGACGCGCACTGCCCAGCCGTAGCCGGCTGCGGCGCTGAGTATTGCCACTACCAGCATGGCGATGCCGGTCCAGGAGGTAGTCCATCTGCTGGTAATCATGGGGTCACTCCTTGTGCTGGCAGGTAACGCAGATACGCCCAGGTCTTCGCCAGCGTCTTCTGCTGTTCGGCGTAGGCGTTGGCGATATCAAGCTCATCACCAAGCACGGCCAGCGTCTGGCGCGAGTCCATGCGCCCGGCCCGCAGGCCTACCAGCGCCAGTTCGGAGCGCTGCTGCGCCAGCGGTATGCGCGTGGTCTCGAAGAGTGCCACGCGATCGCTGGCGCTGTGCCAGTCGTTCAGCACGGCGACAATCTCCGTGCTGTGCATGCGCAGCGTCATTTCCCGCTCGGCCTCGAGCGCCACTACTGCGGCACGCCTGGCACGAATCGCCGGGTCCTGGCGCGTGCCGGGAAACATCGGCAGCGAGACCGTGAATTCCAGTGAGACCATGTCGGAAAATTCGCGCCCGCGTTTGGCGTAGTCGAGTTGCGCGCTCCAGTCGGGTCGCTTGGTGGCGTTTGCTACCACCACTTCGCTGCGGGCCGCGGCAATCTGTGCGTCATAGCTCAGCAGCGCCACATGCTGGTGCAGCGCCGACAGCAGTTCGCTGTCACTGGCCGGTAGCACCCTGAACGAGGGCGCCGTGGCGAGTGGGCGCTCGGCGTCCGCGCCAATCCACCGGGCCAGTTCGGCGTGCGCATTGCCGAGTTCCCGTTGTGCATCGAGGATGCGATCATCCAGATCAGCCACGGCAGCCTGCGCACTCAGGGAATCGCTGACCGAAGTGCCGCCGCCGGCAAGCGCTGCCTGGGCAAGCTCAACCTGCAGTGTTCGTGCAGGTCGCAACGCCTGCAGGGTTTTCAACGCCAGTTCGGCGCTGTAGCGTGCGGTCCAGGCCTGGGCGACCGCTTGCGTGATTTCGAGCTGCGACTGTACTGCCTGGGCCTGCGCCAGCGTAACCATGGCCTGTGCCGAGTTCCGTTCGGCAGTACGCCTGGGTCGATTCGGGAAACTCTGCATCAGGCCGATTCGGCGCATGGTCATGAAATCGCGCCCGAAGGACCAGGCGTCGATGCCGTTGGCGGGCAGATTGTCGATACCGCTCAGCAGCTGCGGATCCGGCAAGCGGCCGGCAGCCATGGCCGTTGCCTGCGCGCCCTCGATAGCGGCCCGCTGCGCCTGAAGTTGCGGCGCCGCGCTGAGCGCGACGGTTACTGCCTCGTCGAGTGTGAGCGGAACTTCCGGGGTGTTCGCAGCCGCGACGATTCGGGCCAGCAAGACCAACAGCGCAAAATAAAGAAAGGTTTTCATATCAACCGCCCTGCGACGCACGACTACCTGCATGAGCTCCGGCCTGGTCGCCGGAGCGTGGATACGCGAGAGATCGTCGACCCTGGAAACAGGGTCGCTGCAGGTGGGCGCTACAAGCGCAGTCGACGGGTCAGCAGGTAGACCGGCTCCGCTACTGGCGTCGGGCGCCAGGAAACCGAAAATGGCCGTAGGTTGACAGCAGACGTTTGGGCGCTCGAAAGGGAAGTCGTTGCCAGCGCCAGCTGCTGGGGCGCCGCGAAGCGCACGAATTTTGTCTGTGGGCGCGTGGCAGCCGTACCTGCAACGCTGGCCAATGGCGCGGGCGCGGCAGCGCAGCAGCCTGGCGCGCCAACGTTGGATCGTGTTGAAGTCTCGCCCGAGTTGCAGGGTTGATGCCGACCGCCAGGGCAGCAGTCACGCTGCGCAGCAGACCCACAGCTCAACGCCGCCGGAGCCACGCTCAACAGCCCGAGCGCCAGCAGGCACAGCTGTATGCCGCGACCAACCACTTTAAGCGCGCCGCTCACCTTGGCGAGCTTAGCGGAATCCGGGCGGAAATCCATAGTGATATACCGCACACAATGAGTAGCCGGCATCCAGGCGGGCGCGTTTAGCTTCGTGACGCGTATTCGATGATCAGGCCAGAGAGCAGCACCAGCCCAAAATAGTTGTTGTTGTGGAAGGCCTGCAGGCAACCCGCGGCATCGCGCCGGCGCGCCAGCCACTGCTGCCAGGCGAACAGCACCGCGCCTGCCGTGAGCGCGAGGTAAAAGGGTGCGCCCAGTTCCAGCAGGCGGCCGGCCAGCGCCAGGGCCGTCAGCACCATGCACTGCATGGCGCCGACCATCAGCAGATCCAGGTCGCCAAAAGTGATGGCGCTCGATTTGACGCCGATGCGTTGATCGTCGGGCCGGTCGGCGATGGCATAGAAAGTGTCGTAGACACCCGCCCAGACGATTGCCGCCAGGAACATCACCCAGCCGACGCGCGGCACGGTGCCGAGCTCGGCGGCGAACGCCATGGGTACGGCCCAGCCAAAACTCAGGCCCAGATACAGTTGTGGCAACGGAAAGAAGCGCTTGAGCAGCGGGTAGGTAAGCGTCAGCGCAGCGCCGATGAATGACAGGCGCACGGTCGCGGCATTCAGCTGCAATACCAGCAGGAACGAAGCGGCCACCAGCACAGCAAATACTGCCAGGGCCTCAAACGGTGTGATGCGGCGCGCCGCCAGCGGCCGCTCACGCGTGCGGCGCACATGCGGATCGATATTGCGGTCGATCAGATCGTTGATCACGCAGCCGGCCGAGCGCATCAACACGGTGCCGACGACAAATATCAGCAGCACGCGCCGCTGCGGATGACCGCCCGCTGCCGTCCACAGGGCCCACAATGTCGGCCACAGCAGCAGCCAGATGCCAATCGGCCGATCAAGACGCATCAGCCTGGCGATATCGATCAGCCGCGGCCACAGCCAGTGTCGGCGCGCAATCACCGGCGCTGGCGTCGGCCAGGCTGCTGCCGGCGCCAGCAGCTCGTCGACCTCCGCTGTCGCGGCGGGCGGCGCTGTCGGATCAGCCGACACGTCCATACTGCTCCCCTGCGCCAATCCAGCGCGCGATCAGGGCCGCGCAGGCCTCGGGATGTTCGCTCTGCAATTTGCCGGCCGCAGCGCGTACCTGCGGCAGCAGATCGGCGTCGCGCACCAGGTCGGCAACCCGCAATTGCGCCAGGCCCGTCTGGCGTGTGCCCAGCAGCTCGCCGGGACCGCGCAATTCCAGATCGCGCTGCGCGATCTCGAAGCCATCATTGGTATCGCGCAGCGCCGCGAGGCGGGCCCGTGCCATCTCCGAGAGCGGCGCCCGGTACAACAGCACGCAGGTGCTCTCATGCGCGCCGCGACCGACGCGGCCGCGCAGCTGGTGCAGCTGCGCCAGCCCCATGCGTTCGGCGTTGTCGACCACCATGACGCTGGCATTGGCGACATCGACGCCCACTTCTATGACCGTGGTGGCCACCAGCAACTGGATCTCGCCGGCGCTGAAGGCATGCATCACACTTTCTTTCTGTGCACCGCTCATGCGGCCATGCACCAGCCCGACCTTCAGCTGTGGCAGTGCCTCGCTCAGGGCAGCGGCCGATTCCTCGGCGGCCTGATAGTGCAGATCTTCCGACTCTTCGATGAGCGCGCAGACCCAGTAGGCCTGCCGTCCGCTGCGACAGGCTTCGTCGATGCGTGCCACTACTTCGGCGCGACGCTCTTCAGGAATCACCACGGTGCGCACCGGCGTGCGGCCCGGTGGCAGTTCGTCAATGACAGAGATATCGAGATCGGCGTAGGCAGTCATGGCCAGGGTGCGTGGAATGGGTGTAGCCGTCATGATGAGCTGATGTGGCATGGCGGCGCCACCTTTCTCGCGCAGCAACAGCCGTTGCTGCACGCCGAAGCGGTGCTGCTCATCGATGATCGCCAGCGCCAGCGATTGAAACTGCATGCTCTCCTGGAACAGCGCATGGGTGCCCACCACCAGCGGCAGGTGCCCGGCAGCGATGGCGGCCAGCGCCGTACGCCGCGCGCGCGCCGGCTGTGAGCCGGTGACCAGTGCGACCGGAATGCCCAGCGGTTCGAACCAGCGCGTCAGCGTGCGGGCGTGCTGTTCGGCGAGCAGTTCGGTGGGCGCCATCAGCGCCACCTGTGCTCCGCTGCCGAGCGCACGTGCTGCCGCGGCGGCGGCCACGGCCGTCTTGCCGCAACCCACATCGCCCTGGATGAGTCGCGTCATCGGCTGCGCCAACTGCAGATCGGTGTTGATCTCGGCGCGCACCCGTTGCTGGGCCGCCGTCATGCGAAATGGCAACGCCGCCAGCAGGCGCGCTTCGAGCTGCTGCTTGTCGGCCAGTATCACGGCGTGCTCGGTCTTGGTCGCGCGCCGCAGCGCCGCCAGCGACAGCTGATGCGCCAGCAACTCCTCGAGCGCCAGGCGGCGTTGCGCCGGGTGGCGGCCGGCCCGCAGGGTGTCGAGCTGCGTACCGAGCGGTGGCTGATGCAGAAATTCAAGCGCCTCGCGCAGCTCGCTCAAGTGCAGTGCCGTGCGCAGCTCGGCCGGCAACAGATCAATTAGCGGCGCCGGTTCGCTTGCGGCGAAGGCACGCTGGATCAGTCCGCGCAGCCGACCCTGGGTGACGCCCTCAGTGAGCGGATAAATGGGCGTGAGCGTCTGTGGCAGTGGTTCGGCGTCGCCGCCGGCCTGGGCCAGTTGGCGGTACTCGGGGTGCACGATCTCGAGGCCGAGTGGACCGCGGCGTACCTCACCGTGACAACGCAGGCGGGTGCCGCGGCTCAGGCCGGCGCGTTGCACATTTGAGAAATGGAAGAACCTGAGGGTCAGTGAGCCGCTGCCATCGCCCAGTCGCACCAGCAATTGCCGCCGGCGGCGAAACACAACTTCGGCCAGCAGCACCTCGCCTTCAACGACGGCATGGCTGCCCGCCTGCAATGCGCCCAGCGGCACGACGTGGGTGCGATCTTCATAGCGCAGCGGCAGGATGAACAGCAGGTCGGCCTGCTCGCGCACGCCCAGGCGCGCCAGCTTCGCTGCCAGCGCCGGTCCCACGCCACGCGCCGCGGCCAACGGAGCGGCCACTGGCCTGGCCATTGGCGTGCGCGCTGCGGCGGTCTTCAGGCGACGCTGAGTATGCACTCCATCTCGACTCGCGCACCACGCGGCAGGGCGGCCACGCCGATGGCGGCGCGCGCCGGATAGGGCGCTGTGAAATAGGTCGCCATGATTTCATTGACCTTGGCGAAGTGCGTAAGGTCGGTCAGAAAAATGCTCAGCTTCACGCAGCGCGCCAGCGTGACGCCGGCTGCCTCGGCAATCGCCACCAGGTTGTCGAACACCCGACGGATCTCGGCTTCGATGTCGCCTGCGATCAGCGCACCGGTGGCCGGGTCGAGCGGAATCTGTCCGGAGACGAATACCAGGTCACCGGCGCGCACGGCTTGCGAATAGGGACCAATGGCCTGCGGCGCCAGCTTGGTGTGAATGATGTTGCTCATGATGACGGTGCAATCCTCTTGCGATTCTGTCCGGCAATTGTACGCACGACGCGCAGTACCTCGCTCATCCGTCGCACTACGCGCACCGCGCGTGCCAGGTGGGCGCGATCATGCACTTCCAGCACAAAGCCCAGGGTGGCGGTCTCCGCTTCATGCTGTTCCAGACTGACGCTGCTGATATTGGTCTGGGTGCCGGAAATAGCGGCCGACACGGCGGCCAGCAGGCCGACCTTATTCATGGCCTCGACGCGGATCTCCGACTGGAAGAAGCGGCCCTCGGTGGCCTCCCAGTTCACCGCCAGCCAGTTTTCCGGATGCTTGTGACTGTCGGCCACATTGGCGCAGGTGCTGCGGTGAATGACGATGCCGCGGCCGGTGCTGAGGAAGGCCACGATGGGATCGCCCGGCAAGGGATAGCAGCAATGCGCGTAGGTCACCAGCAGGCCTTCGGCCCCGGCAACCACCAGCGGCGCGGCTTTGCCGTCGCGGCTGGTCGCCTGATCCCCGGGCAACAGGCGCCGCGCCACCAGTGGCGCCAGGCGCTCGCCCAGGCCGATCTTTTCATACAGCTCATCGACGGCGTGCAGTGCGAGATCACTCAGGGTGGCGCTCAATACTGCCGGTTCGATCGCCTCCAGCTTGACGTGAAATTCCGCCAGCGCCTGTTCCAGCAGCCTGCGGCCCAGCTCAATGGCCTCCCCGTGCTTGAGGCTCTTGAGGTAGTGACGGATGCCACTGCGCGCCTTGGCGGTGACCACGAAATTCACCCAGGCCGGATTCGGGCGTGCGCCTTTGGCGGTGATGATATGTATGGTCTGGCCATTGCGCAGCACGCTACGCAGCGGCATCAGGCGCCGATCGACTTTGGCCGCGACGCAACGATTGCCGATATCGGTATGCACGGCGTAGGCGAAATCGACCACCGTGGCGCCGCGCGGCAGGCGCAGGATTTCGCCGCGCGGTGTAAACACGTAGACCTTGTCCGGATAGAGATCGACCTTGACGCTTTCGATGAATTCCTCGGAGTTGCCACCCTCCTGCATCTTCATCAGGTTCGAAAGCCAGGTGCGTGCCTGCTCCTGCTGCGCCGAGCCTTCAGTCGCGTCCTCTTTGTATTTCCAGTGCGCCGCGATGCCCGATTCGGCGACGCTATCCATATCAGCGGTGCGGATCTGCACCTCGATCGGCACCGCGTTGGGCCCGAACAGCGTCGTATGGAGTGACTGATAACCGTTGACGCGCGGAATCGCGATGTAATCCTTGAAGCGCCCGGGCATCGGCTTGAAGACACTGTGCACCACGCCCACGGCGCGATAGCAGGTATCGACCTGATCGACCACGATGCGCAGGCCATAGACGTCGACGATCTCGGCCAGCGGCGCGCGCTTGCGCTGCATCTTCCGGTACACGCTATACAGATGCTTCTCGCGCGCCTCGATCTTGGCCGTTATGCCGGCCTTCTTCAGCGCCGCCTCGAGCTGCACCTGGATCTTGTTGAGAAATTCCTGCTGATTGCCGCGGGCGCGCTTGAGCGCGCGTTCGATGACGCGATAGCGCTGCGGGTAGAGCGCGCGGAAGCCGAGTTCTTCGAGCTCCAGCTTCATGGTGTAGAGCCCGAGCCGCTCGGCCACCGGTGCGTAGATATCGAGCGTCTCGCGCGCCACCTGGCGACGCTTGGCCGGTGCGACGGCACCCATGGTGCGCAGGTTGTGGGTGCGATCGGCGAGCTTGACCAGGATCACGCGCAGATCGCGCACCATCGCCAGCAGCATCTTGCGAAAGCTCTCGGCCTGCGCTTCCTTGCGGTTCTTGAACTTGATCTGATCGAGCTTGGTGACGCCATCGACGATCTCGGCGACGTCGTTGCCGAAGCGCGCGGCGATCTCGGCCTTCGGCGTCGGCGTGTCTTCGATGACGTCGTGCAGAATCGCCGCGATGATGGTGTCGGCGTCGAGGCGCAGGTCCGCGAGGATGTCGGCCGCCGCCACCGGATGCGCGATGTAGGGTTCGCCGCTGAGGCGTTTCTGTCCCTGATGAGCGGTGGCGCCAAATTCGGCCGCCACGCGTATGCGCTCGACCTGCTCGGCGGGCAGGTAGCCGCCGACCTTGCTCAGCAGCTCCTTGAGACCCGGAGTGCGTCGGGTGCCGGGGAGTAGTCCCAGTAACGACGACGCATAGTCCATGGCACCTCTATCCGGTTACAGGAGCACCCCGTCAGCCGCGATCAACGAGACCGAACTGCGGCGCGCGGAAGGTGGAATCGTTGTCCGCCTCGGGCACCACCACCGGTTCTGGCAGCGGCTCAGGCTCCTTCAGCATTTCTGGCGTGATGTTGCCGGCGGCGATCTCGCGCAGCGCCAGCACCGTCGGCTTGTCGTTGTCGACCGGCACGGTGGCCTCGGCGCCGTTGGCCAGCCGCCGGGCGCGCTGCGAGGCCAGCAACACCAGCTGGAACAGGTTATCGACGTTTTCCAGACAGTCTTCGACAGTCACTCTGGCCATGGTGCCGTGGATCCTTAAAGCTCGGGGGTATAGACCGCCACAGTCTACGGCATCAGGCGGGTTTCAGGCCACTAGAGACTGCAACAGGGGCCCGATTTCGGTCCGGTTGGCCCGGAGCCTGTCCCCGTGGCCGTCGATGATGACCAGCAGGTCCGCCACCGCCTGATCGAAACGATCGTTGACAACGATGTAGTCGAATTCCCGGCAGTGCGACATGTCGGCTGCGGCGTCGGCCAGGCGCCGGGCAATCACCGCATCGCTGTCCGTGCCGCGGGCGCGCAGTCGCTGTTCAAGCGTGGCGCGCGAGGGCGGCAGGATGAAGATTGAGACGCATTGCGGGCTTGCGGTGCGCACCTGCCGTGCGCCCTGCCAGTCGATTTCCAGCAGCACGTCGTGACCCGCGGCCAGCTTGGCCTCGACCTGTGCGCGGCCGGTGCCGTAGTGATTGTCGAACACCTGTGCATGCTCGAGGAAGGCGCCGGCTGCGACCAGTTCGGCAATACGCTGCCTCGAGACGAAGTGGTAGTCGCGCCCGTCGGCCTCGTGGGTCCGCGGCGTGCGCGTGGTGTGCGAGACCGAGACTGCGAGCGCAGGACGCGCGGCCAGCAGCGCCTTGACCAGGCTGGTCTTGCCGGCTCCGGAGGGCGCCGAGAGGATATAGAGACGGTGTCTGTGGCTGACGCTGGGCATGATTCGGGGCGGATGGCAGTCGTGGATCGCGGGCCTGTGGCAAGGCGCTTATTCTGTCCTGATCCTCCGCCCCCTGCCACGGAACCGCGCGCCCAGGCCGGCCGGCGCCAGGTGCAGGCGGCAAGCGCGTATGCGGCTACAATTCCACGGCTGCCGGCGGGTGCGCCGGGCGCTGGCGTTGAAACTACTGCCGCGACGGGTTGCTCATGCGCGCTAACCGACATCCGCTACTCCTGTGCTTCCTGCTGCTGGCCTTGTGTGGCACCAGCCTGGCCGACACCTGCGCACCGGCGACCTCGGCCGGCACTGCGCCCGCCGACTGGCGTACCTACTGCTGGCTCAATTTCAGCAACTACAACGATGCCACGGCGCGCTCGGCCGGAGGCCAGGCCTTTACCTTCACGCTCGCTGACGGCGCCAGCCTGCAGTTCACGTTGAATGCGAGTGGTGGCATGAGGGCGATCCCTTCGCCCTCCTGGAGCGGTTCGGCGGTCGGCAACTCGTCGTTCCTGGGGATCCCCGGCAATCCCGTGCTGTACACCTCGGCTGCCGGCACCGTGACGCTGACGCTGAGCAACGTGCGCGTCACGCCGCCCTCGGGCCTCGCCACCAATTCTTCCTATGCCATCGTGGTGGCAGATGGCGAATCGACCAACAACGGTGAGACGCTGGCCTTTACCACCAACGGTTCGGCCTGGACGACGCTCGGACAGATACCGCCGATTTCCGGCGCCACCTATCCGACGCTTGCCACGTCGGGCGGCGGTCTCACCGTTAGCGAGACCGGCGTCGCCGGCACCGTTGGCGGCTACATTTTCGGTACCTCGACGCCGACAACGGTGAGCGCGCGGCTCGTGGCCGGCGGGCTGCAGGGCGTGATGTTCGCGGTACGCTACGCATGGGTGTCGGTGAACAAGACGCTGACCGGCACGCGCATCGATCCGACAGATCAGTTCAATTACGCGGTGCAGGCCACGCAGAATGGCGCCCAGCTGGCTGCCGCTGTCACGAGTGGCGCGGGCGCGAGTGGCTTCAATCCGGCGGTGGCCACGGTGGCGTCGGGTTATCCCGTGACCGTCAGTGAATCGATGGCTGCGGGCAGCGCCAGCGCGCTCACGAAGTACGCGCCGAGCCTGAGCTGCACGAATACCAATGCCGGCTCGCCGACCGCGCTGCCCAGTGCCGCGGCCGTGAGTTCCTACAGTTTCGCGACGTTGGCCTATGGTGATGGCATCAGCTGCGTCTTCAACAATATAGCCCAGCCGCGCATCAGGCTGAGCAAGGCGCTCAGTGGCAATCGGGTCTTCACTGGCGATCAGTTCACGCTCAACGTCGCGAACAGCGCGAGTGTCGTCACCACCGCGACTACCACCGGAACCGGCAGCACGCTTATCACCAGCAGTACGCCCACGGCAGTGGTGCCACCGAGCGTGGCCTACACGCTCAGCGAAACCGGCGCCGGCACCACGGTGCTGGGCTATTACACCGCCACGCTGGCCTGCATCAATGCGCTGGCCGGCTCGCCCACCACGCTGCCAAACACCGTGGGCGGATCAGTAACGCCGCGCAACGGCGACGACATCCGCTGCACGATCAGCAACGCGCCGAATCCACCGAGCGTTGCGCTACGGGTGAGCAAGACGACCACAGCCACCGCCGACCCGTACAACAGTTCGATCAACCCCAAGCGCATACCCGGGGGCACTTCGGCGTATGACATCACGGTGGTCAACACCGGCACCGCGCCGGTTGACGCCAACTCGCTGGTGATTACCGATGTGATTCCGGTGAATACCTCGATGGTGGTCGCGGGCGCCACGCCGGTGCAGTTCATCGACGGCACGCCATCGAGCGGTTTGGCCTTCGCCAACGCCAATGTGAGCTATTCAAACCAGGTGAGCGGCGGCGCGCCCTACACCTATTTGCCGGCGCCCAACGCGAACGGTGTCGACCCGCGGGTGACGGGGCTGCGCATTGCGCCTTCGGGAACCATGGCTGGCGCTACCGTTGCCGGTCAACCCAGCTTTCGGGTGCGCTTCCAGGTGGTGGTGAACTAGCCGCCTGCTCGATGTTCCGCACCTGCTGTCAGCCCCGCACCAGGTCATTGAACTGACGCAGGTTGCAGCTACCGCGCCAACCTATGCACTGCTCATGTCCTGCTATAGCGAAAGGCGAGTGCCGGCAGCAGCAGCAGGTTCAACAGAGTCGATGAGATCAGGCCGCCCAGAACGGTCACCGCCATCGGGCCCTCGATCTCCTGCCCCGGTTGGTGCAGACCGATTGCCAGCGGCGCGAGGCCCAGGGCCGTCACTGCGGCTGTCATCAGGATAGGGATGAGCCGCTCATTGGCGCCGCGCGCGACGGTTTCTGCAGACCAGGGCAGCCCTTCTGCTTCGACCAGATGCTCGTAGTGTGCGAGTTGCAGGATGGAGTTGCGCGCACTGACACCAAATACGGTAACCAGGCCGACGACGGCACCGAGCGATAGCCCGATGCCGGTAACCGCGATCGCCAATACGCTGCCAATAAGGCTGAAGGGCAGGTTGGCCATGACCAGCCAGGCGTTGCGGCGCCAATGGAAGGCCGCGACCAGGATCAGGACAATCAGCGCAAGGCCCAACGCGGAATAGAGCAGCAGTTCATTGCGTGTCTGCCGCTCGGCTTCGGCCGCGCCCGTGAACTGGAGATAGACGCCCGCAGGCAGCGTGACGGCGCTGGCAATCCGGGCTTTGGCATCGTCAACCACGGCCTGCAGTGGCCGGCCCTGTACGTTGAAGGTCACACTGACGCGCCGCTGGCCGCCGTCGTGCTCGATGCTGTAGCGATCCTGCGCAAGCTGCACCTGCGCCACCTGCGACAGCGGCACCGGCCCATAGGGACCGGTGATCATCAGTCGTTGCAGCTCATGGATGCGGTTGCGCTGCGCCGCGGGCAGGATGACCACGGTA
This sequence comes from Steroidobacteraceae bacterium, assembly GCA_049694695.1. Classification (GTDB taxonomy): domain Bacteria; phylum Pseudomonadota; class Gammaproteobacteria; order Steroidobacterales; family Steroidobacteraceae; genus FEN-1191. The sequence continues at coordinate 27,686 of JBAVRE010000085.1, forward strand.
TCCACAGTGCGGATGCCCTGGAATGACTGGCCGACCATGTCGCCCGCGTAGCCCGCCGACACCGCATCCAGCACGGCCTGTGGTCGCAATCCGGTTGCGACCAGCGCGTCCCTGCGGAAAGCGATCCCGAGCGCGGGCGTGCCGCTCTGACGGGCATACTTGAGGTCGGCGATGCCCGGCACCCTGGCCAATGCACCGCTAATGGCTTCACCCGCCTTGTCCAGGGCATCGAGATCATCGCCAAACACCTTCACCGCAACCTGCGCGGTTTCACCACTCAGGCTCTCGCTGATGCGATCGCCCAGGAAGGTCATGACTTCGGTCTGCAGGCCAGGATACTTGCCGACGATGGTGCGGATCTGCTCCTCGGCCTCGGCCTGGTCGACGGTCGTGTCGGGCTTGAGTTCGACGTGGAACTCGCTGCGATGCGGACCCCAGGTGTCTTCGCTCAGCTCCGCGTGCCCGACCTGTTGCTCCACGCTCTGCACATAGGGTAGCGCCAGCAACTCGGCGCTCACGCGCTGGCCCATATCGGTCATTTCAGTCAGCGCGGTGCCTGCGATGGCGCTCGAGGCCTGCACGACGAAGTGCCCTTCCTTGAAATCAGGCATGAACGTCCCGCCGAGCAAGGGCAGGGCCGCCAGGGCAGCCACTACGAGCCCGGCCAGTACGGCCGAGACGGCGACCAGGTGACGCCGCGCCGCTGAAATCGTGCGCGCCTGCCAGCCTTTGAGCTTGCCGAGCCAGCCGGCTTCCGGCCGCGCATCATGGCCGTGCAGCAGCAGCACGCACAGCGCCGGAGTGGTGGTCATGGCGACCGCCAGCGAGGCCAGCACCGCCAGGATGAAGGCCATGGCCAGCGGGCCGACGAAGTGCCCCTGGACGCTGGAAGTGAACAGCTCCGGCAGGAACACCGCGATGACCACCGCGGTTGCGTAGATCACGGGGCCGCGTACTTCCATGGCGGCCTCGGCGATCACCACCAACCGCGGGCGCTGCTGCGCGAGGCTGGCGTTGACGCGCAGGCGCCTCATGATGTTCTCGATGCCGATGATGGCATCGTCCACCAGCACGCCGAGCGCCACGGCGAAGCCGCCCAGCGTCATCGTGTTGAGCGTGTGCCCCATGCGCGCCAGCACCAGTATGGCCGCCAGCAGTGATAGCGGTATTGCCGAGAATGCGATCAGCGCCGAACGCAGGTCGCGCAGGAAGGCGTACAGCACCGCCAGGATCAGCAGGGTTGCGATCAGAAGCGACTTCTGCATGTCGCCGAGTGCTCGCTCGATGAAGTTCGCCGGGCGATGCAGGCCGCCATGCAGCGTAATGCCCTGGGCCTTCAATGCCGGCTCCAGCTCGGCCAGGGCCAGTTCGACGGCGCGCGTAGTCTCGAGTGTGTTGGCGCCGAACTGGCTGGCCAGCGAGAGCAGCACGCCGGGCTTGCCCATGATCAGCGCGTCGCCAGACTTGAGCGCTGGGGCTTCCTTGACCACGGCGACGTCGCGAATGCGCACCGGCATTGCGCCGCGCGTGACCAGCACCGCATCGGCGAGCGCGCCAACATCGGGGGTGGGTGTGGGAGTCTTGATCAGCACGCGCTGGCTGGCGAGGTCGACGAAGCCCGCGCCGCGCAGCGCCAGCGCGCCGCGCGCGGCGTCGGCGACGTCGGTGAGCGTCAGCCCGAAGTGCGCCAGCCTGGCCGTGTCGGGCAGGATCTGCAGCTGCCGCACGTCGCCGCCAAAGACGATGACATGGGCGACCCCCGGCACGGCCAGCAGCCGCGGCTTGATGATCCAGTCGGCTGCATCCCTGAGGGTAAAGGCATCCACCTTGTCCGAAGTGAGGCCGACCTTGAGCAGGTCCATGGTGCTCGAGACGAGCGGCGAGAGCTTGGGAACGCCAACGCCGACCGGCAGGCTGCTGCCGAGCTCGGAGAGGCGCTCGGAAATGCCCTGCCGCGCGACGTGCAGGTCGATGCCATCCTTGAACGTTATGGTCACGACCGACAGGCCGGGGATCGATTCCGAGCGCATGGTCGCGAGACCCGACGCCCCATTGACGGTGTTCTCGACCTGCTTGGTCACCAGTTCCTCGACCTGCTGCGGGGCGAAGCCCGGCGCCTCGGTCTGGATATCGACCTGCGAAGGCACGAACTCCGGGAACACGTCGAGCGGTGCGCGCAAGGCACCCCATGCGCCCAGCACCAGCGCCAGCAGGGACAGCGCAGCCACGATGCCGCTGCGCCGTACGCAGAACTGGATCAGCCAATGCATCATTCTTCAGAATCCGCGCCGCTGCCCATCATGCGTGCGAGCAGCAGGCCTGCGCCGTGCACGACCAGCCGGTCACCCGCGGCGACGCCGTGATTGACGATATAGCCGGCATCGACCGGGCGGCGCGTATCGATTTCTACTCGCCGGTAAGTGCCTGGCGGCTGTGCGACCAGGCACCAGTACTTGTCGTCGCTGACCACGACCGCGGCATCGGGCACCAGTGCGCCGGGCTGGGCGTCGCCATCGGGCGCACGGGCCAGCAGGCGATCGCCTTCGAGCAGGCCCTCGCCTGAAGCGATAGCCCAGAAGCTGTAGCCGGGCACGTTGGCATCGGCCGGCGCGTCCCAGACGGCGCGCGCTTTCCAGCCTTTGGCGCCGGCAGCGTTGTTCAAGCCGAGCAGCCGCAACTCACGCGGCGTCTGGTGGGGCCCCGCTCCAAGCGGGAAGGTCACGCGCACGAGCTTGGCCTGGCCACTGGCAAGGCCGGAGAGTTCCGCGCCGGGCACCTTGAAGGGCAGCCGGTCGCCCAGCAGCGCCGAGCGCTTGCGCTCGGCCAGTTGCAAGGCGGTTTCGTCCAAGGAGGCCTGGCGCTGAGCGGTCTCGACGGCGTCGGCGGGGAAGGCGCCCGGCGAATCGGCCAGCTTATGGATGCGCGCGAGTGCCGCCGCGCTCTGGTTTGCCGCGGCGGCGGCACTCGCAACGTCCGCAACAACCTGCGCGATGGCTTCGTGCGACCACACCTGCCCGAATCCTTCGCGCTCTTCGCGATAGGTGGCAGCGGCCGCCGGTTGCAGCTTAACGCCGAGCTTGCGGGCCTGTTCGGCATCGAGCGTCACCGGCATGCCAGGCGCCGCTTGTGCTTCCACTTCGGTTGCGGCGGGCTTGCCGCCAGCTGCAGCTGCAGCGGCTGCAGGAGCTGCGCCCTTTCCTGCACCGCAGGCTGCGAGCAGCAGGAATGCGGGCAGGGCCATTAACAAGAGTGCGGTTGATCTCATGGCGTCACTTCCGTTCTTTGTTGGTCGCGCCTGCAGGCGTTGGCGTGCGCGCTTGCCAGCCGCCGCCCAGCGCCTTGGTCAGGCTGATGAGCGCTTGCAGCCGGGCAAGCCGGTACTGGGCGTCCGCGTCGTGCGCGGCGTGCAGCGTGCGCTGCGCTCCCAGGAGCGTGAGGTAGTCCCCCGAGCCTGCTGCGTAGCGCGCGCGCGCCGCGTCGAAGGCCAGCTGGCTCTGCGCCAACACCTGGGCGCGAGCCGCCCGCTGAGCTTCGAGTGAGCGGCGCGCCGCCAGCGAGGCTTCGACGTCCACCAGGCCATTGCGGATGGCACCGCGGTAACGGGCGAGCATCTCCTCGGCGCGCGCCGCCGCCTCTTGGCGCAGCGCGCGACGGCGCCCGCCGTCGAAGACAGCCTGCACCAGTGAGGCACCGACCACGAGCGTCGGGCCGCTGCCCGCAAGCGTCGTGACCGCGGCTTGCATGGCAGGACTCTGCACGCCGCCACTGGCGGTCAGTGCAATCGCGGGAAACAGCGCGGCGCGGGCCGCCGCAAGGTCCGCGTTGGCGGCCTGAAGCGTTGCCTCGGCAGCGAGGATGTCCGGGCGACGGCGCAGCAGTTCAGAAGGCAGGCCCGCGTCGATGGCGGGTTCAGTCAGCCCCGCAAGGCCGGTGGCCTGCACGCTGAAGCCTTCAGGATCGCGGCCTGAGAGCACCGCCAGGGCGGCGAGCGCTGCTTCCTGCTGGGCCTGGAGGTCGGGAATCACCACTTCGGCGGCGGCCACCACTGCACGCTGGCTGGCGAGATCGGCGTTGCTCGCGAAGCCCGCAGCATGGCGCGCCTCGATGACCTTGAGGACTTCGCGTGCCGTGTCGAGGTCCTGTTGTGCAATCGACTGTCGCTCGCGCAACGACAGCACCGTGAAATACGCGGCGGCCAGCCCGGTGCGCGTTGTGAGCATCACGGTTTCGCGATCGGCAATGCTCGCGCGCGCCGCAGCCATGGCGGCCTGGAACGAAGCCTGGTTCTTGCCCCAGAAGTCGAGCTCGTAGCTGGCCGATAGCAGCGCCGACCAGTCGGTCTCGCTGGCCGATGTACTCCCGGACCTGCCCGTGAAGTGCGCAGCAGAGCCGGTCGCGTCGAGCTGTGGCAACAGCGGCGCGCGCACGCCACGCGCGCGGATCGCCGCCTGGCGGACGCGGGCCGCGGCAGCGGCCAGGTCAAAGTTGCCCGCCGGCGCAGAGTCGAGCAGGCCGTCCAGCTCAGTTGAACCGAAGCGGCTGTACCAGTCGCGTTCGTCCGCGATCGCAGCATCGCCAGCAATGACTTGTGAGTACGTGCTCGGCACCGGCGGAAGGTTGACAGCGCGCGCTGCGCCCGCAACACAGGCTGTGCACAGCACAGCCACTGACATTGATACCGCAGCTGTTGCGATCAGCCGCACCGGGACGTCCACCTGGCCGGCGTGAGTTGTGGTCGTGTCGTGCGCATCGGCTTGCGGTTGGGCAATCTCAGCTCCCGCCGGGCTGCGGGGTCGCGATGAGCCCATTAAAGCCTCCATTCATTGCCGATGCGTGCAGGCAGAGGCTAGCAGAGCCAAACGGCAACTGCTCGATGGCATTGCCGTGAGTAGCGGGGATTTGACTCCCGTGATCATCTGTTGCCTGATTCACGCCAGCGGCAGCCGCATCGCGACGAAGGGGATCACTGTGAACAGCAGAGTAGCAATCTGGCACGTGGCGGCATTGGTTGCGGCGGCCGGGCTGGCCGACGCGGCGGGAGCACAGACCTTCACCGCCACCAGGACCAGTCTCGGTGGCGACGGCGGTCACGACTACATCCTCGCCGAGCCGGGAACGGGCCGCGTGTTCGTGACCCGGGAAACGCACGTCATGGTTGTCGACGCTGCGACCAACAATGTTCTCGGTGACATTCCAGATACCCCGCGCGTGCACGGCATTGCGCTCGCCCCGCGGTGGAATCACGGCTTCACCACCAACGGTGGCGATTCAACCGTCACGATGTTCGACCTGAGAACCCTGGCATTTGTCAGGAAGATCGCGCTCGAGGTCGGGGGCATGGATGGGATCATGTATGACGACACCCTCGACCGCGTGATCCTGACCAACCACAGCCGGCCTGCAGGCACGGTCGTTGCGATCGATGCCAATACCGGCGAGATCACCGGCACTGGCGAGCTTGCCGACACGGGCCCGGAAGGCGCCGCGAGCGACGGCAAGGGAAGGCTCTTCATCAACCTCGAGGGCAAGGACGCCATTCAGGTCGTAGATGCAACGACCATGCAGTCGATCGCAACCTGGCCGATTGCCTGCGAGGGGCCCACCGGGATCGCGTACGACAAGGTCTCGAACCGGATCTTCGCCGGATGCAATAAGGCATCGGCAATCGTTGACGCAGCGACTGGCAAGGTCGTTGCCACGGTCAGCAACGGTGACGGAGTGGATGCGCTGGCCTGGGATCCGGTCGAGAAGTTGATTTACATTCCTGCCGGGCGCGACGGCACGGTGACCGTCGTGCATCAGGACTCGCCCGACAGGTACACGGTGGTGGCGACGGTGCCCACGGTCCGCGGCGGCAAGACCATCGGGTTGGATCCCGTGAAGCACGTGGCTTACGTGTTTGCGCCGGAATATGGCCCGGCTCCGCCGCCAGCGCCTGGATCGCCGCCCCCCGCGATGCCTGGCCGTGGGCCCCGGGGTCCGCTCGTTGGGACGTGGTTCTTCACCATCACCCACTGAGCCGCGAAGCCGCAGACCCCGCGCAGGCCAGTCTCCGGTGACCCGCCAATTCCCTTTGAGTATTCCATGCACCGGATGCCGATTTCCTTTGCGTTGGTGGTGATTGCGAATACGGCTGCCTGGGCAGCGGCGCGCATTCTTGGATCTCGCTGGGACACGCCACTTGACGGCGGAAGGCTTCTGCCCGACGGAACGCGGCTCCTGGGCAGCCACAAGACGTGGCGAGGGCTGGTTGCCGCCGTCGTCCCCTGCGGCGCAGCTGCGCAACTTGCGGGGCTTGGGTTCGGCCTGGGTGCGGCTTTCGGAGCCCTCGCGCTGCTGGGGGACGCAGTGTCGAGCTTCGTCAAGCGTCGTCTGCGAATGCGGCCCGGCGCCGAGGTGCTCGGGCTCGATCAGCTGGCGGAAGCACTCCTGCCGCTGGTTGTACTTCGGCGGCCGCTAGGACTGGGTCCTGTGGACATACTTTTCGTTGCGGCAGCGTTTCTGGTGCTCGACGTCGCAGCCACAAAGCTACGGCACCAATAACACGCGCCACAGAAAGTCTTTGACCCGATGCGGGCATGCGCAAACGACAGCAATTGAGCAGGCTTTGGCCGGCCCGCGAGCCAGAAGTAGTTCGCCATGCAAACTACTCCAGATTCTGCACCTGCTCGCGCATCTGCTC
>JBAVRE010000086.1:0-2599 GCA_049694695.1 Steroidobacteraceae bacterium
AGGCGGCGTCAAGGTGGCGCGTGATCTGGCAGCGGTACGCGCGGCGAGCAGCGGCATGCTGGGCCAGCGCCTGGTCACCAAGCAGACCGGTGCCGCGGGCCTGCCGATCGAAAAGGTCTACATCGAAGCCGGTTCGGACATCGCCCGCGAACTGTATGTAAGCCTGACGCTCAATCGCGAGCGCGGGCGCATTGCGGTGGTGGCCTCCGCCAGCGGCGGGATGGATATCGAAGCCGTTGCCGCCGACACGCCTGAGAAGATTTTGTCGGTGACTGTGCACCCCGCGGTCGGCCTGCAACCCTGGCAGTGCCGGCAACTGGCGTTCGCGCTCGAGCTCAAGGGCGAGCAGGCGGCACAGTTTCAGAAAATACTGCTTGGTCTTTACCAGCTGTATCTCGACAAGGATGCCAGCCTGATCGAGATCAACCCGTTGATCGTCACGCGTGCCGGGGCGTTGCTGGCGCTCGATTGCAAGCTCGACATCGAAGCCAATGCGCTGTTCCGCCAGCCGGAGATGGCAGCGCTGCGCGATCTCGGCCAGGAAGATCCGACTGAGCGTGCCGCCAGTGAACACGATCTGAACTATGTTTCGCTCGATGGCAACATCGCCTGCATGGTCAACGGCGCAGGCCTGGCCATGGCCACCATGGATCTGATCAAGCTGGAGGGCGGCTCGCCGGCGAATTTTCTCGACGTTGGCGGCGGCGCTACGGCCGAACGCGTCACGGCGGCATTCCGGCTGATACTCGCCAACCCCAAAGTGCGCGCCATTCTGGTGAATATCTTCGGCGGCATCGTCCGCTGCGACCTGATTGCCGAGGGCATCATCACCGCGGTGCGCGAGGTCGGCGTCAAAGTGCCGGTCATCGTGCGTCTCGAGGGCACCAATGCCGAAGTGGCGCGTGCCAGACTCGCCGGTGGCAAGCTGGCCATCATCGCCGCCAACGATTTGACCGATGCCGCGCGCCGGGCGGTGGCCGCCGCCAGAACCGCGGCTTGAGGATCAGACTCCATGAGCATTCTCGTCAACAAACGCACCCGGGTCATTTGCCAGGGCTTCACAGGCAAGCAGGGCAGTTTTCATTCTGAGCAGTGCCAGGCTTACGGCACCAGGCTGGTGGGCGGCGTAACACCCGGGCGCGGTGGTGAGCAGCACCTCGGCCTGCCGGTGTTCGACACCGTCCGCGACGCGGTGCGCGCCACCGGCGCCACCGCCAGCATGATCTACGTGCCGGCGCCGTACGCGGCCGACGGCATCCTCGAAGCGGCCGAGGCCGGCATCGAACTCGTGGTGTGTATCACCGAGGGCGTACCGGTGAATGACATGATTCGCGTCAAGGCGGCGCTGGCGGGTTCCGGCACGCGGCTCATCGGCCCTAATTGCCCCGGCATCATCACACCGGGCGAGTGCAAGCTGGGCATCATGCCCGGCTTCATCCACAAGCAGGGCGCCGTCGGCATCGTCTCGCGCTCGGGCACGCTGACCTACGAAGCTGTGTTTCAGACCACCAACAATGGCCTGGGCCAGAGCACCTGCGTGGGCATTGGCGGCGATCCGGTGCGTGGCATGAATTTCATAGATGTCATCGAGCTGTTCGAGCGCGACCCGCAGACCGAAGGCATTGTCATGGTGGGCGAGATTGGCGGCAGTGACGAAGAAGCCGCCGCCGAACACATCAGGCGATTTGTCAGCAAGCCGGTGGTGGCCTACATCGCCGGTGTGACCGCGCCGGCTGGCAAGCGCATGGGCCACGCGGGTGCGGTGATCGCCGGTGGCAAGGGCACGGCGGCCGATAAATTTCGCGCGCTCGAAGCGGCCGGCGTGCGTACCGTGCGCTCGCCCGCCGAACTGGGCAGCGCCATGCTGGACGTGCTGACGCGGCGACGCAGGGCGAACCAGGCCGAGCGCGCTCGCGCTGCCGTGGCGGCGACCAGGGAAGCGGCCAGCGAATTGCAGGTGGTGGCACGACGCAAACCTGCAGCCAGGCGCAAGAGCGTGACGAAGCGCAAGCCTGCAGCCCGGCGCAAGCCCGTGGTGAAGCGCAAGGTTGTGCCGAAGCGCAAGCCTGCGGTGAAGCGCAAGGCGGCAGCCCGCCAGCTGCCGCGGCGCGTGAAAGCTCGCCGGCGCCGTTGAGTGATCTTCAGCGACCTGCAACGGGAACCCGCTTGAACGCACCTCGGCGGCTGACACTGGCGCTCGCACAGATCAACCTGCTGGTTGGCGATGTGCAGGGCAACCTGGCGCGCGCGCTCACTGAAGCCGCCAGGGCGCGCGCTGACTGGGACGCCGATCTCATTCTTTTTCCGGAGCTGACGCTTTCGGGCTACCCGCCTGAAGATCTGCTGTTTCACCGCGGCCTGCGTACCCAGATCGAAAAAGCGGTGCTGGACCTCGCCGCGGCGGCGCCCGGTATCGGCCTGATCGTCGGCTACCCCGAATATGCCGGCGCACTGATCTACAACAGTGCCGCAGTGTTTCGCGATGGCGCGCAGCTCGCATTGACGCGCAAATCGATTTTGCCCAACTACCGCGTCTTCGACGAAAAACGTTACTTCACGCCCGGCGCCGGACCGGCCGTGTTCGAGTGCCAGGGCTATA
>JBAVRE010000087.1:0-8682 GCA_049694695.1 Steroidobacteraceae bacterium
ACGTCGGGCACGTCGCCTTCGACGATCTTGCGCGCCAGGCCTTCGGCGATCGCGGTCTTGCCCACGCCCGCCTCGCCCACGTAGAGCGGGTTGTTCTTGCGCCGACGGCACAGGATCTCGATGGTGCGTTCGACCTCGAGCTTGCGGCCGATCAGGGGATCAATGCGCCCGGCCTGCGCCTGCGCGTTGAGATTGGTGGTGTATTTGTCGAGCGCATTGCCGCCCTCGGCTTCGCGCTCCGGCTCGGCGGTGGGCGTCTCCTCGCCTTCGCTCTTGCCCGGGTCACGCGCCAGCCCGTGCGAAATGAAATGCACGACGTCCAGCCGGGTGACGTGGTGTTGCCCCAGCAGAAATACCGCGTGACTCTGCTTCTCGCTGAAGATCGCCACCAGTACATTGAGGACGCCGACTTCCTTGCGGCCACTCGATTGCACGTGAAACACGGCGCGTTGCAGCACGCGCTGAAACCCCAGCGTTGGTTGTACATCGCGCTCTTCGCCCTCGGGCAGTCGCGGCGCATTGGCCTCGATGTGCTCCTTGAGTTCGCCGGCCAGGCGCTCCAGCGTCGCGCCACAGCCTTCGAGCACTTCGCGCACCCTGGGGGTATCGAGTATCGCCAGCAGCAGCTGCTCGACGGTGAGAAACTCCTGACGCTGCGCGCGCGCTTCGCGAAACGCCTGGTTCAGACAGAATTCAAGTTCGCTGGACAGCACAATTGTGAGCTCCGGTTGATCCTTCAGGCCTCTTCGAGCGTACACAGCAGCGGATGCTGCTGCTCACGCGAGTAACTGGTCACCTGCGCCACTTTGGTCTCGGCGATCTCGTAGGTAAAGACCCCGCAGATGCCCTTGCCGCGCGTGTGCACCTCGAGCATGACGCGCGTTGCCATGTGGCGGCTCATGGCGAAAAATCGTTCCAGCACCTCGACCACGAACTCCATGGGAGTGTAATCGTCATTGAGCAACACGACGCGATAGAGCGGCGGCACCTTGGTTACAGGTTCGGCCTCCGCCACTGCCACGCCACGATCCGGCCGTTCGCCGGGCGGCTGCTCACCCATCGTAGTCACTAAACTCTCTCAGGGGCGCACCAGCGCGCCCGTGTTGCCAGGATTATAGGGCCGGAAGCAAAGAAATCTTTAAAAAAGAGACAGTTGAGAGCCATGCTCGCAGCGCCGTATGATGCTCCGGTATGGCAATGAGCGCGTCAGCCTGGCTGAATGAACTGAAGTCCGCACCTGGCCGCCAGGCGGCGCTGGCCGAGTACGGCCCGCGTCTGGCGGTGTTGCTGCTCGGCGGCCTCATCGCCATCCAGGCCGGCTACCTGGTAACCATGCAGAATATGGGCCCAAACAGCACGGATTCAAGGGCTGCGCCGGCCGCCACGCCGCTGGGCCGCGGCACGGCGGCCAGCCCTGCCGTGCTGCGGCTCGATGCCATCGTCAATGCCCATTTGTTCGGCGAGGCGCGCAGCACCGCGCTTGAAGATGCCCCGCAAACTGCGGCCGCGTTGGTACTGGCTGGGGTGCTGGCAGTGCCCGACCCGCAGAAAGGCATGGCGATCATCGGGCCCAGCGCCGGCGCCGCCAAGCTCTATGCCGTCGGCAGCGCCATGCCGGGCGGCGTGCGGCTGCACGCGGTGTACCCGGATCGTGTGCTGCTCGACCGGAATGGCGTCATCGAATCGCTGCTGCTGCCCAAGCACCTCAGTGCCATCGCCCAGGCGCCAGTCAGCGCCCTGCAGAGCCCGGCGCAACGCCTGGCGGCAATGGCACAGAACGGCGGCGGCGGGCTGCTGGGCGGGCTGGTGCGCGCGCAGGCGGTGTTTTCGGGCGGCAAGCTCAGCGGCTACCGCATCTTTCCCGGCGGGCGCACCAATGTGGCGGCCTTTACGCAGCTGGGCCTGCGCCCCGGCGATCTGGTGACAGCCGTAAACGGTACGCCGCTCGATGATGCCAACCGTGGCAACGAGATACTGCAGACATTGAGTTCCATGGCGAGCGCCAATGTGACGGTGCTGCGCAACGGCCAGGCGCAGGATCTCAATCTGAACCTGGAAACCGTGGCCAATCAGGCTGAAGCCGCGGTGACCCCGAGCGTGGCGGAACGCCGCGGCGGCTTTCCCGGGATGCGTGGCGGCGCCATTGCACCGGTTCCGGTCGAGAGCCCGATTGCGCCGCCCGCCGCCGAAGAACCGATTGAACAGCCCGCGAACGAGTAACAGGAAGCCCGCACCCATGCCTCAACTGACGTCCCCGCATGCCACTCGCCGCGTCGTGGGTATCGCTGCGCTGATTGCCCTGGCCTGCGCCGCCCTGCCCGGAGCGAGCGTGCGCGCCGAGCAGCCGGGGGCGCGCATAACGCCCAACTTCAAGGATGCCGACATCACGCAGATCATCGAGGCGGTGAGCGCAGCCACCGGCCGCAACATCATCATTGATCCGCGCGTGCGCGCCCAGGTTACGCTGCTGTCGGACAAGGCGATGACGCCCGATCAGTTCTACCAGGCGTTCCTGGCGATCCTGCAGGTGCACGGCTTCATCGCCGTGCCGGCCGGCAATGTCATCAAGGTGCTGCCCGATGCCAATATGCGCCAGATGCCGGGCAACGACCTGCCCAATCACGTCAGCTCGACCTCGGACGAGGTGGTCACACAGGTGTTGACGGTCAAGAATGTGAGCGCCGCGCAACTGGTGCCGGTGCTGCGCCCGCTCATGCCGCAGAACGCGCAGCTCGCTGCGGTCACCGGCGCCAACCTGCTGATCATCTCTGATCGCGCGGCCAACGTGAACCGGCTGATGCGCATCATTGCCCGCATCGACCAGACCAACAGTTCAGACATCGATGTGATTCCGCTGCAGAGCGCCACCGCGGCCGACACCGTGCGCGTGCTCAGCGCGCTGGTCCAGCAGGGCGCGGGCGACGGCAGCCCCAGTGTGCGCATGGTGGCCGATGATCGCTCCAACAGCATCCTGCTGAGTGGCGATCCGGCGGCGCGGCTGCGCATCCGCACGCTGGTTGCGAACCTCGACACGCCGCTCGACACCGGCGGCGAGACCAACGTGCGCTATCTGCAGTATGCCAAGGCCGAAGATCTGGCCGCCAAGCTCAAGGAACAGATCACCAGCAGCACCAGTGGCAGCGGCGCCGGCTCGGCGGCCGCCCTCAATCGCGCTGCCGGCGGCAACGTGGCTCCGGCGCCTACCAATGCGGCCAGCGCGGCCTCGTTCTCGCTGGCCGGCGGCACTGGCAGCATCTGGGCCGACAAGGACACCAACGCGCTGGTGATCACCGCACCGCAGCGAACCATGCGCGCCATCAACGCCGTTATCGACAAGCTCGACATTCGCCGCGCCATGGTGCGGGTGCAGGCGATCATCGTCGAAGTCACGGCCGACAAGACCGCCGACCTGGGCGTCAACTGGGTCATCGATGGCTCCAACAACAAACTGGCGGTCGGCGGCTTCATCGAGCCTACCGGCGGCACTTCGGCCATTGACCTGTACGGCGCGATCAAGGGTGGCGGTACGACCACCAATCTGGCGGCGGCGGCCGGAACAACCATTGGTATCGGCCGACTCGCCGCCACCGGCGTCAACTTCGGCGCCATCGTGCGGGCGCTGCAGGGCGATGCGCGCACCAATATCATTTCCAAACCCGACATCATCGCCCGTGACAACGACGAAGCGAAGATCGAGGTTGGCCAGGAAGTGCCCTTTGTCACCGGCCAGTACACCGGCAGCACTGGCCAGAGCAGCGCCTTCCAGACCGTGCAGCGCCAGCAGGTCGGCACCATTCTCACCGTGACGCCGCAGGTCAACGGCGGCGGCAATTCGATACTCCTGAAGATACAGATGGAGAGCTCGAGCATCGCCGGCAGTTCCTTTGCCACCTCCAACCAGGTGACCAACAAGCGCACCATAACCACGGCGGTGCAGATCCCGGACGGCGAGACACTGGTACTGGGCGGCCTGATCCAGGACCGCACGACCAACTCCGAGCAGCGTGTGCCGTTCCTGGGGCGCATTCCGCTGCTGGGCGAGCTGTTTCGTACCCGCGATACCGGCAAGAACAAGACCAACCTGATGGTATTCATCCAGCCACATATCATCCGCGACGACGGCTCGGCGGCGCTCGAGACCGATGCCAAGTACCAGTACATCCGCGAAGAGCAGCGCAAGAACGATCGTGAAAATACCCTGCTGCCGCTGCAACCCTTCCAGAAGATCGAACCGCTGCCACCGGTACGAGCGCCGGCGAAGGCACCGGCCGCCCCGGCGGCAGATTCCGCCAGCGGCGATCCCGGGAAGACGCCTTGAGCGAGGAGCCGAGCGCGGCCGGCGGCGCGGCACTGCGCCTGCCCTTCGCCTTCGCGCGCCGCCACGGCCTGCTGGTGCGCAGCAATGCCGACGGCAGCACCGAGTGCCTGTATCGGCCGCCGGTCGCGGCCAGCGCGGTCGCCGAAGCGCGCCGGCACCTGCGGGTGGCTTTCAAACTGACAGCGGTAGCGCCCGAAGAATTCGATGAGCTGCTGCGCAAGACTTACGAAGCCGGCAATGAATCGATGCAGGCGGTCGAGGGCCTCGAGGGCAACACCGATCTTGCCCACCTGGTACAGGAGCTGCCCGAGCAGGCCGATCTGCTCGAGAGCGACGACGACGCGCCGATCATCCGCCTGATCAACGCGGTATTGACCCAGGCAGTACGCGAGAACGCTTCCGACATTCACATCGAGCCGTTCGAGAATCGCCTGGTGGTGCGCTTTCGCGTCGACGGCATCCTGCGCGAAGTGCTGCAATCCAAACGCGCCGTAGCGCCGATGGTGGTCTCGCGCGTCAAGGTCATGTCGAAGCTCGACATCGCCGAGAAGCGTTTGCCGCAGGACGGGCGCATCAGCCTCAAGATTGCCGGCCGCGCGGTCGACGTGCGCGTCTCCACCATTCCCTCCGGTCACGGCGAACGCGTGGTACTGCGGCTGCTCGACAAACAGGCCGGGCGCCTGGAGCTGGCTTCGCTCGGCATGGATTCCGCCACCCAGAAGCTGATGGACGATCTGATCCACAAGCCGCACGGCATCCTGCTGGTCACGGGCCCGACCGGCTCGGGCAAGACCACGACGCTGTACGCCGGGCTCGAGCGCCTGAACGACAACACGCGCAACATCATGACGGTCGAGGATCCGATCGAGTATTACATCGACGGCATCGGCCAGACCCAGGTCAATACCAAAGTGGAGATGACCTTTGCCCGCGGGCTGCGCGCGATTCTGCGCCAGGATCCGGATGTGGTCATGGTCGGTGAAATCCGCGACCTCGAGACCGCGCAGATCGCCGTGCAGGCCTCGCTTACGGGCCATCTGGTGCTCTCGACGCTGCACACCAACACCGCTGCCGGCGCACTTACGCGTCTGCGCGACATGGGCATCGAACCCTTCCTGCTCTCCTCCAGCCTGATCGGCGTGCTGGCGCAGCGTCTGGTGCGGGTGCTGAGCCCCGACACGCGCCAGGCCTTCCAGGCCGGTGAGTACGAGCGGCGGCTGCTGGGCTTGCGGCCCGAACAGCCCTCGCCGACGCTCTACCGGCCGGCGCGCACCGGCGCCGGCTATCGTGGCCGCACCGGCATCTATGAACTGATCGTGGTCGATGATGCGATGCGCACCATGATTCACGACGGCGCCAGCGAGCAGGAACTCGAGCGCCACGCCCGCCTCAGCACACCGTCGATCCGCGACGCCGGGCTGAGCAAGGTGCTGAGCGGCGAGACCACGATCGAGGAAGTCCTGCGCGTCACGCGCGAGGACTGAAGCGCCCCCGGGACTCGCTGATGGGCGCTTTTGAATACACGGCACTGGACACCGCCGGCAAGGCGCGCAAAGGCATGCTCGAAGGTGACACCGCGCGCCAGGTACGCGCGCTGTTGCGTGAGCGCTCACTGCTGCCCGTCACCGTCACCGAGGTGGCCGCGCAGGAGTCGCGCGAGCAGCGCAGCACTGTGGCCATGAGCCTGTTCAAGCGCGTCTCCACTGCCGATCTTGCCCTGCTCACGCGTCAGCTGGCCACGCTGGTGCGCGCCGGCCTGCCGCTTGAAGAAGGACTGTTTGCGGTTTCGCAGCAGACCGAGAAACCGCGGGTGCAAAGCATATTGCTCGGGGTGCGCGCCCGGGTCATGGAGGGCCACCCGCTGGCGACGGGCTTGAGCGATTTTCCGCGCGTGTTTCCGGAAATATACCGGGCAACCGTGGCGGCCGGCGAGCAGTCGGGCCATCTGGACGCGGTGCTCGAGCGACTGGCTGAATACACCGAGAGCCGCGAAGTGCTGCGCCAGAAGGTACTCGGCGCGATGCTCTACCCGATCGTGCTGACGCTCATGTGCTTCATCATCGTCTCGGTGCTGCTCGCCTATGTGGTGCCGAAAGTAGTCGCCGTGTTCGAGAACAGCCGCGCCAAACTGCCACTGATGACGCGCGTGCTGGTGGCGGTGAGCGATTTCATCCGCACTCTCGGGCCCTGGGTGCTGCTGGCGCTGGCGGTGGGTGCGGTACTGTTCTGGCGCTGGCAGCGGGCGCCCGAGGCGCGCCGCCGGGTGCAGCACACGCTGCTCAGGCTGCCGCTGGTGGGCAAGCTGCTGCGCGGCTTCAACACCGCGCGTTTTACCCGGACGTTGAGCATTCTCACGGCCAGCGCCGTGCCGGTGCTCGACGCGCTGCGCATCGCCGGCGAAGTGGTCACCAACCTGCCGATGCGCGATGCGGTGACCGCGGCCACCGCGCGGGTGCGCGAAGGCGCGCCGATCGGGCGCTCACTGGCCGCCAGCAAGCTGTTTCCACCCATGACCATCCACCTGATCTCCAGTGGCGAGGCCAGCGGGCAGCTTGAAAGCATGCTCGATCGGGCCGCGCTCAACCAGGAACGTGAACTCGAAGGCCTGGTCACCGCCCTGACCGGCCTGCTCGGCCCGCTGCTGATCGTGGCCATGGGCCTGTTCGTCATGGGCATTGTTTTTGCCATGTTGCTGCCGATCTTCGAGATGAATTCACTGATCCGATGACAATAGTGTGAACTGGCGCCGTTGCATCCGGACGCGGATGGATTTATGTTCCGCCCATCGGGACAACTGCTGTCAAGGCACTTAAGCTATGGGCGCAAATCCAGAGGCTGAAGAGTTCGACGATGAAGACGAGGTCGATGTCACCGCTGGTGACGATGATCTCGACGTTGATCGCGTCATGAAGGATATGGAAGTTGCCAAGCGCCGCGCCGCCAAGACCGGCGAGCCCGCCTGGCGGCGGCTGGAACGGCGGATGGAGCAGAAGCGCACCGCTGAACTGATCAGCGATTTCGAAGACTACGATATCGGGCGCTGAGCCGCTCTCAGGCGTTGAGACGCAACACGCCGACCACCACACCCTCGATCAGCAGCGGTTCGTGCTGCAGATCGACCTTGATGGGTTCGAACTCCGCATTCTCAGGCATCAGCCAGGCCACCGAGCCCTGCTGGCGATAACGCTTGACCGTGACTTCATTTTCCAGGCGCGCGACCACGATCTGGCGATTGCGCACTTCGCTGGTACGGTGCACGGCCACCAGGTCACCATCGAGTATGCCGGCGTCTTTCATGCTCATGCCTACGACCTTGAGCAGGTAGTGCGGCTTGGGGTGAAACAGCGCAGCGTCGACGCGCAGATGATCGACGATGTGTTCCTCAGCCAGAATGGGCTTGCCGGCCGCCACCCGACCGATGAGCGGCAGGCCGAGCTGCTCGCGCAGAATATCTTTCAGGCGTATTCCGCGTGAGGAGCCAGCGATCAGCTCGATGCAGCCCTTGCGCGCCAGCGCCCGCAGATGTTCTTCAGCGGCGTTGGGCGAGCGAAACCCGAGTTGCGCCGCGATTTCCGCGCGCGTGGGCGGCATGCCGGTTTCGACAATGGCGCGGCGTATCAGATGCAGAATCTGCGACTGTCGGGGTGTAAGGTCTGACATGGCTGTAATTATATACAGTTCGTGGCAGCGCACAAGTCGCTTTACCACATCGCCGTAAGTCCGCTAAGACTTTGAATTTCTGTCGCTTTCCAACGACAGAATTGCAATCAGTCCTTGCTTTATTGCTCCATATTTGGTCAAGTTGCTGCTCCGCTGAATTCACGTGGCAGCAATGCAAAGCTGGCGTGGTGAGGTAGGAACCTACATGCATGCACTTAAGGGGATTGGAAAAATGAACAAGTCCATTATCGTAAAGCTGGCTGCCGCCGCTGCCGTCGTCGCTCTCGCGGGCTGCACGGATCTCAAGCCGTTGCAGGCCCAGGTTGATACGCTGAAGAGCCAGGTTGGCACGCTGCAATCTGATATGGCTGCGCACAAGGCTGATCGTACGGCTGAAAATGCCGCCGCGAAGGCTGCCTCCGATGCCGCCGCTGCTTCTGCTGCTGCCAGCAGCGCGCAGAGCTCGGCCAACCAGGCGCTGGCTGCTGCGCAGGCTGCGCAGTCGGGCGTCGATGCGACCAACGAGAAGATCGATCGCATGTTCAAGAAGTCGGTGTCCAAGTAAGCCGACTGTCAGCTATCTGCTGAAGGAAACGCCGCGCAATTGCGCGGCGTTTTTTTTGGCGCGTGCTTTCAGGACACGGCGTAAACCCCTGCGGGCAGAGCGCGAGGGGGCACACCTGGTTCAAGTCGCTCCCCGATAC
>JBAVRE010000088.1:0-1757 GCA_049694695.1 Steroidobacteraceae bacterium
ACCTGCAGCTTCGGAGGCTGCCACTCTATCCAGCTGAGCTACGGGCGCAAGGCGCGCAAGGTTACCCGAACCGCGGGCGTACCGCGACTGCAGGCGGGCTATAGCCAGCCGCGACGCTTGAATATGACGTAGGGGATGACGGCCGAGGCCACCATCATGGCCAGCGCCACCGGAAACCCCCATTGGGCATGCAGCCAGGGCATATGCTCGAAATTCATGCCATAAACCGCGCCGATAACCGAGGGCGGCAGCAGGAACACGGTCACCACCGAGAAGATCTTGAGGATGTTGTTCTGATCGATGCTGATCATGCCGAGCGTGGCATCGAGGATAAACGAGACATTGCTGCCCAGAAACGAGGCGTGATCGCTCAGGGCGATGATGTCGCGTGACAGCGTGCGATAGCGGGTGCGCACATCGTTGGTGAGCGCGAGCGCAGCCGATTGCTGCGCAAAGGCCAGCGCGCGCCCCAGGCTCACCAGACTTTCCCGGGTCTTGCCGATCAGCTCGCCGCTCTGGCCGACGCGCTCGAGCACGGCACGAAAGTCCCGTTGCGCGGCACGCCTGCGCCCCGACGGGCGGGTGAATACTTCGGCGGAAATCCCGTCCAGATCGGCGCTGACGCGCTCGATGACATCGGCGACCCGGTTGATCAGGGCCTCGACCAGACCGGCCAGTATCGCACTGCCCGAAGTACAGGCATTGCCGTGGCGCTCGGCGTAGGAAGCAAAGCGCCGGAACGGCAGCGGGTCGGTGTAGCGATTGGTGATCAGGCGCCCATCCTTGAGGATGAAGGTGACCTGCGAATTCTGCGGCAGGTTGGTGTCGAGCTTGGTGACAATGGTCGCCGTCAGATAGACCGCGCCGTCCTCTTCGTAGAGGCGATTGGAAGACTCGATTTCGCGCATTTCCTCACGCGTGGGCACGTCGATGCCAAGTTCGCTCTCGACGTGGCGCTCTTCTTCCGGGCTGGGTTCCAGCAGGTCGACCCACAGTGCCGCGCTGAGCGCAGCGCCGCTCTGGCGCAGCAGTCCACCCGATTGCAGCGCGAACAGGTTGAGCATGGCCGGCTGGCTTGCCGGTCAGCGGCGCTTTTCGCTCGCCGTGAGGTCGTTGAGTATGCTGATGACATTGGCCGGGCTGCCAGCCATGGAGACATCAGTGACGTACTTGCCGTTGATCACCAGCAGCGGCACGCCCTCGACCTTATAGCGACGCATCAGTTCATCGCCCTTCTGCATATTGGCCTGCACGCTGAAGGAATTGTAGGCGTTCATGAAGTCCGCCTCGCTGATGCCGTGGCTCTTTATGAAAGCCACCTGCGCGGCCAGGCTTTCGCGCTCATCGCCCTGCGCGAACATGTAGTTCTTCTTCTCGTTCATTTCGCTGAATACGGCGGCATGCACGGCCTCTTCCTTGCCCAGTGCCTGCAGCGTGTAGAACAGCTGCGCGTGTGCGCGGTGCACCGCGCCCCAGGTAACGGGGATGCGTCGAAATTCGATGTAGGCGGGTTTGCTCTTGCGCCAGCTCTCAAGATACGGGTCGAGCGCATAACAGTGCGGGCAGGCATACCAGAACATCTCGATCACTTCGACCTTGTCGGGCGCCACATCGGTGGGCTGTGCCGGCGACAGCGGCCGGTAGTTCGTGCCCGCCACCCACTTGCCCGCAGGCAGCCTGGCTGCGGCCGGCAGCGCCGCGACACGTTCGAGCGCGCTTTCATCCCGGGCGACGCTGGTATCCGGGCCGGCCGCGGC
>JBAVRE010000089.1:0-13518 GCA_049694695.1 Steroidobacteraceae bacterium
ACCATCACCTATTCGGTCGCGATCACACCGGGCGGTACCGGCACCGCAACCGCCGCTGCCTTCGACGATGCCATCCCGGCAAACACCACCTTCAAACCCGGCAGCATCAAGCTCAACGGCGCGAGCCTGAGCGACGCGACCGGCGACGATGCGGGACAGTTTCTAAGCGCACCGGCGGCGCATATCAGCGTCACGCTGGGCAATCTGACGCAGGCGAGCGGTGTACAGACCGTGGAATTCGCCGTCACCATCAATTGATCCATTCGGAGGAGATACCATGCAACGCCAGAGTTCAATATTCCTGATCGCCGCGCTACTGCCCTTGCTGGCAACGGCGGCCGAGCGCACCCACACAGCAGCCGGCGCCACCGCACCCACGGCCGGTTGCATCGTGCTCACCACGGCTGCCGAACAGCAACGCACCGTCACTGGCGCCGATGGCTCGGCAACTTTGCAATATCTGCCCGCGACGCGCGTCGTGCCCGGCACGGAAGTGGTCTGGACCACTACCGCACGCAATACCTGCAGTAAGCCTGCCGATCATGTGGTTATCGATCAGCCGGTGCCGGAACACATGGTGTTCGTGGCCGATTCGGCCGTGGGCGGCGGCGCACAGATCAGCCTGTCGACCGATGGCAAGGACTATCGGACAGCTGCTCAATTGACGGCGCGCAATGCGGATGGCAGTTCGCGTCCGGCCCGCGCCGCCGACGTGCGCTTCGTGCGCTGGACGCTTACTGGCGCCATCGCTCCGCAGGATCAGTTCACAGCGCGCTTCCGCGCCGTACTGCAATGACATTTCAGTTCAACCGCGTTCCCAAAGCTGACAGGAGAGACACGATGATTACGCACCCCAAGGCCGGCAGGCTGCTACTCGGCCTGCTCGCACTGATACCGCTGCTGGCGAGCGTGCCGGCCAATGCTGCCGGCACGGCGGCGGGCCAGTCGATCGCCAACCGCGCTACCGTGACTTATTCGGTAGGAGCCGTGGCACAGCCGGCTATCGGCAGTTCGCCCGCTGGAAATTCCTCAGGTGCCGGCAGTGACACAACCTTTACCGTCGACAACAAGGTTGACCTGAACCTGATCGAGACTGACGCTGCGCCGGCCAATACTGCGCCGGGACTCACCAACACCGGCACCGGTAACGCCGTGGCCGTGTACAAGCTCACCAATACCGGCAACAACCCGCAGGGCTACACCCTGGCTGTCACCCAGCCGGGTAGCGGCACTCTGTTTGGCCATACCGACAGCTTCGATCTGACCAATGTCCGTACCGCCGTTTCCGCCGCGGCTTGTTCCTCGGCCACGACCACCACGCCCACCTACAACGCCGGCACGGATGTCATCGCGACCTCGGTAGCAACCCTGAACGCGGACAGTTGCGTGTACGTAATAGTGCTTGGCGACACGCCCAATGGCCTGGCCAATGGGGCAGCCGCGATCGTGCGCCTGACGGCGACCACCGTTACAGCCACGACACTGGCGGCCATAACGGAGACCACTACCGCCGATACCTCCGGCGTCGACATCGTGTTCGCTGACAGCGCCGTGGGCGTTCATGTTGCCCAGGTGGCACGCGACGCCAAGGCCTTTGATGACGACGAGTACTTCGTCGTTGCGCCGGCGCTCACGGTCACCAAGACTTCCGCGATAATCAGCGACCCGTTCAATCTGGTTACCAACCCAAAGGCGATTCCGGGTGCCACCATTGAATACACCATCACGGTAGCCAATTCAGCCAGCGGCGCTGCCGCGGCCGCCGTGGTCATCGCCGACATACTGCCGGCCAATACGACGTTCGTCCCGGGCAGCATTACCCTGAATGCAGCCGCGGTAGCTGACGCCACTGGCTACACCGTCGCCACCAGAACAGTCTCGGTCACTGCCGGAGCACTCGCCGTTTCTGCTACCGCGACGCTCAAGTTCCGCGTCACGATCAACTGATCGACACGGTATGCGCGCGGCAGAGGCCGCTCCATCCGGCGCCAACGTCGGTTGCGAGCGGCCTGATCTGACAGTCTGGGAACAGCGCAGGGGCGGGAGGGCGAATAGCCCTTCCGCCCTCGGCGCGTTATCAGCTGGCAAAAGCCCGCCGTTGTGGCTGCTGCAGATCGCCTCACTGCTGTGCCTGTTTGCGGTGGTTGTGCCCGCGAAAGCGCAGACCGCGCCCGGGACACTGATCACCAATAGCGCCCGGATCGACTATTTTCAGGGCGCCACGGCGCTGCAGACCCGATCCAACACCGTCAGCGTGACGGTGCAGGCCACCTCGACGCCATCCGCGGTCAGTATCCTGAGATTTGCGCAGGGCGGCACCGCGGGCGCTGCCGCCATCGGGCCGACACTGTGCCGCAACGCGGGCAGCTACACCACGCTCGCGCCGCCGGTGCTGCTGGACGGCACGATCCTGGGCAACGCCCAGAGCACGCCTCTGGACGCGACCAGCACCGTGCATGGCGGCGAACCGCTGTTTATTCGGCTCATCGATGCGGATCAGAATCGAAACCCGGCACTGCGTGACACCATCGATCTGCAGATCACCACCGCCATCGGCGACACTGAAGTTCTGCGCCTGACGGAGACCGGCCCGGATAGCGGTGAGTTCGTGGGCTACATCGCCACCGCTACTACGACCGCAGCGCCAGGAGACTGCACCCTGCAGGTGGCACGCAATGAAACCCTGGCAGTCAGCTACAGCGATCCCGTCAACGCCGCCGATACCAGCAGCGCTTCAGCGCTGGTCGATCCCTACGGCATGGTTTTCGATTCCAGTACCGGAACGCCGGTTGATGGCGCGCGCGTGCGCCTCGTCAACACGCAGACCGGCCAGGATGCACAGGTGCTCGGCGACGACGGCGTCAGCCGCTACCCGGCCACGGTCGTCACGGGCAGCGCCGCAACCGACGCGGGTGGCACGAGCTACAGCCTGCCGCCAGGAGTATTCCGCTTTCCACTGGTCGCGCCCGGAAGCTATCGCCTGACGATTGACCCACCGGCGGGCTACGGCTTTCCGTCAGTGGTGCAGAACGCCGCACTGCAACTGCTGGCCGGCGCACCATTTCGCATCAGCGCTGGCTCCTATGGGTTGCCGTTCACCGCCAGCGCACCGCCGGCGGTAGCAGCCCTTGATGTGCCGCTCGATCCGACCGGCACCCGACTGTACCTGCAAAAGACCACCAACACGGCGCAGGCCGCGCTGGGCGATCTGGTGCAATACACCCTGACGGTACAGAACGCTGCCGGCACCGGCCCGTTCCGCAGTGCCAGCGTGACCGACCGCTTGCCGCCAGGGCTGCGGCTGCGCGCCGGCTCGGTGCGCCTCAACGGCAACGTCGCTCCCGATCCGACCATCAGTGCCGATGGCCATACGCTCGTGTTCACTACCGGCCAGATCGATCCGGGCGCACGCATGACGATTCAGTACGTCGTCGAAGTGGTCGCCGGCGCGCGTGGCCGGCGACTCACCAATACAGCCAGCGCCCTGGCCCAGGAAGGTGTGCGCTCCAACGACGCCACGGCCACGATTCAGCTGCGCGAAGAACTGTTCAGCGATGCCGGCATCATCGTCGGCCGCGTCATGCAGGCGAGCTGTGAGCAGACCGGCACCGGGCAGCCAGGCGTCGCCGGTATACGCGTGTATCTCGAGGACGGCCGCTATGCACTGACAGATGAAGAAGGCAAATACCACTTCGAGGGCGTCAAACCTGGCACCCACGTCGTGCAACTCGACACCACCACCGTCGCCCCGGAACTCGAAGTGCGCTGGTGCAGCGACGAAGTGCGGCACGCCGGCCGTGGCTGGTCGCAATTCGTGGAGCTGCGCGCCGGATCACTGTGGCGCGCCGATTTTCGCCTGGCGGAGCGCGCGCCACCGACCGGCAACGCCGATCTGCAGTTGAGCTCGCAAGCGAGCGATACCAGCACTGTGCAACACACACTGCAGCTGCGCGCCGGTGCTGTGCCCCTGCAGGGGCTGCGGCTGCGGGTGCTGCTGCCCGCCGGGCTTGAATATGTCGACGACAGCGCCATCGCCAATGGCGCCGCAGTTGCCAACCCGCAGATTACTGACGGTCTGCTCAACTTCCTGCTCGGCGCGGTGCCGGCAGATGGCACGCTCAACCTGACCCTGCGCACGCGCTTGCGTGCCGGCTCGGCGGGCGATCTGACCATCAAGGCATTCGCGACCTTCGCCACTGCCGGTCAGTTGCAGGTCAACACCGCCACCGTCGCCAATACCCTGCAACGGGAAGCGGCCAGGTTCGAGTCTTCGACCTATCGGTTCGCACCGCACTTTCCGGTGCTGCAGGCGCAATTGCTTGGCCCTGATCGTGATGCCCTGACCGCCATCGCGGCCCAATGGCGCGGCGTGCTCAACATCGACATCAGCGCCGTGGGTCACACCGATCGCACGCCCATCGCCCGCGCCAACCGGGCTCAGTACGCTGATAACTACGCGCTGTCGCTGGCGCGCGCCCAGGCGGTCGCAGACTATCTGCGCGACCTGCTGGGCACCGACGCCGCGCACGTACACACGCTCGGCAAGGGTCCGGACGAACCGCTGAGCGCCGGCCACGACGCGGCCAGCCTGGCAACGAACCGCCGGGTCGACATCACCATCACTGGTGATCGGCAGCGCGCAGCCGAATCGCTGACGGTGGTCAAGGCGGACGAGCGCGGCCCCAAAGTCGACACCATCGGCAGCTGGAAGAGAGCCAGCCATGCCCTGCCCGTCACGCTGCCGGCATCCCGCCCGGATGCCGATGTCAATGTCGACATCGAATCCATGAGCAACAGCATGGCCTGGGTGCTGCCGGCCGCCGATACGCAACCGGCGATCCCAAGCATCAAGGTCGCGATCGCGCATGCCATTGATCAAAGCGTAGCGCTGGAGGTCAACGGGCAGGCGGCCAGCGCGCTGGATTTTGACGGTATCAGCCACAATCTCGCGGGCACCGTGGCACTGAGCCGCTGGCGCGGTGTCGACCTGGTCGAGGGCGAGAACCTGTTGCGCGCCACCATACGCGATGCCGACGGCCATGAAGTCGGCAGGCTGGAGCGCAGCGTGCACTATGGCGATGGCGCGGTACATGCCGAACTGGTACATGAACAATCGGTGTTGGCTGCCGATGGCACCACCCGCCCGATTATTGCCCTGCGCATGGTGGACCGCTTCGGCAAGCCGGCCCGCAATGGCACGATTGGCGGCTACACCGTCGATGCTCCGTATCGCAGCTGGTTCGAAGTGCAGACCCTGCACGACAACCAGCTGGTGGCGCTCGGTCGGCGTGAGCCGACATTCGAAGTGGGCAGCGATGGAGTCGCGCGCATTGAACTCGAACCGACCGCGCAGGCCGGCACTGTAGTGCTGCATCTGCGTTACAGCGAGCGGCACCAGCAGGAACTGCACGTCTGGCTCGAGCCGCAGGCGCGCGACTGGGTCATGGTCGGCGTCGCCAGTGGCACCCTGGCATACAGCAGTATCAGCCACAATATGCAGGCCGCCGCCGATGCCGGCGTGGACGATGGCTATAGCAGCGACGGTCGGATGGCCTTCTTTGCCAAGGGCGCGATCCAGGGCAAATATCTGCTGACCGCCGCTTTCGACTCGCAGAAGTCGGCTGACGAGACGCCGCGCCTGCTCGGCACCATCGAACCGGATCGCTACTACACCATCTATGGCGACGGCACGCAGCAGCGTTTCGAGGCGCCCAGCAGCGAGAAGCTGTACCTGAAAATTGAACGCGGGCAGTTCTACGCCATGTTCGGCGACTACCAGACCGGCCTGACGGTAACGGACCTGAGCCGCTACAACCGCACTTTCACCGGCCTGAAGACTGAATATTCCGGCCAGCGCTATGGATTCACCGGGTTCGCCACCAACAGCGACCAGAATTTCGTGCGCGACGAACTGCCGGGCGATGGCACTTCGGGCCTCTATCGCCTGACGCACGCCGATATCATCATCAACAGTGACAAGCTGCGCATCGAAGTACGGGATCGCATCCGCAGCGAACTGATCGTCGCCACCCGGACACTGTCGCGCTATCTCGACTACAGCATCGACTATCTGAACGGTACGATTTTCTTTCGCCAACCGGTGGCCAGTCGCGACGAGAACTTCAATCCGCAGACCATAGTGGTCGAGTATGAAACCGCTGGCGGCGCCAAATCCGTGACGGCCGGTGGCCGTGTGTCAATCAAGTCCCGCGATCAGCACTTCGAGCTCGGCTCCACGCTGATCGAACAGGGCGCCGATGCCGGCAACACCCTGCTCGGCGGCCTGGATCTGCGCTGGAACGCCACCGAGTCCACGCGCCTGCGCGCCGAGCTCGCCCATAGCGACTCGAACGACCCGGCCCGCCGTCCGCAGGCGACCGCCTACCTGGCGGAGCTGCAGCATGTGACCGAGCGTGTCGACGCCCGAGGCTACATACGCGAACAGCAGCCGGGCTTTGGCGTTGAGCAGCAACGCCAGATCGATGCGGGCGCACGCCGCATCGGCGCCGATGGCCGGGTGAAGCTCGACAAGTTCTGGAACATACGTGGCGAAGCCTATCGCGAGGACGTGCTCGACAGCGGCAACAATCGCTCCCTGGTCAGCGCTGAGGTTCGACGCGAAGATGCCCGCCACGTGGTCGATGCCGGCCTGCGTCACGTCGCCGACCAGTCAGCGCAGAATGGCTCGCAGGTCTCCGATCAGGCCTTTGTGGGCGGCAGCCTCACGCTGCGTGGCGACCAGTGGCGGCTGCGGGCCCGCCAGGAATTTGCCATGGGCGGCCGCGCTGCGAGCGTCGACTTCCCGACCCGCTCGCTGCTGGGTGTCGACTACCGCTGGACCCGTAACACGACGTTCTTTACCGATTACGAGCACAGCTCCGGCAGCGCACTGCATTCCGACACCACGCGTGCCGGTGTACGCTCCACGCCCTGGGATCATGCACAGATTCAATCGAGCATCGCGCAGCAATTCACCGAATTCGGACCGCGCCTGTTCAGCACCGTGGGCCTGACCCAGGGGTGGCAACCGAACCCGCGCTGGACTTACGACTTCGGCATCGACCAGACGCGCACACTGCGTGGCACCAGCCTGGCGCCACTCAACCCGCGCGTCCCACTGGCCTCAGGCACGCTCACTGGCGATTTCTTCGCCAGCTTCGTGGGCGCGCTGTATCGCACACCGCTCTGGACCTTCAGCTCGCGCGTCGAGAATCGCCATGCCGACACCGAGGAGCGCTGGCTGCTCACTTCGGGCTTTTACCGCGAGCCGCTGCGCGGTCACGCCTTTTCGCTGGCGGCCAACCTGCTCGACAGCAATTCCAGGACTGCTGCCGGCTCCGATAGCCGCGCGGCACTGCTACGCCTGTCATGGGCATTCCGGCCGCTCAGCAGCGACTGGATCGTACTGGATCGACTGGACCTGAAGTACGAGCAGTCCGGTACCGGTACCACCGGGCAGCGGGCCGCGCGCCTGGTCAACAATTTCAACAGCAACTGGCAACTGGACCCGCGTTCACAACTGGGTCTGCAGCTGGGCGTGCGCTATACCGATGCCAGTTTCAGCAGCGATCACTACTCCGGCATCGCCAGCCTGTTGGGCCTTGACTATCGGCGCGATCTGTCGGGCCGCTTCGATATCGGCGCGCATGCCACCACCCTGCAGTCCTGGAGTTCGCACCTCGGTGACTCGGCTCTGGGCTTCGACCTTGGCGTCACGGTCGCAAAGAATGTCTGGATCTCGCTCGGCTACAACCTGCGCGGCTACGCTGATCGCGATTTTTCTGCCAATCGGTATACGGCTGCCGGTCCGTTCCTCACTTTCCGGATCAAGGCCGACCAGGACACCTTCAAGGATCTCTCGCTGGCCTCGCTGCGGCCGCAGCACTAACCGGGCGGGCAATCGACGGCGACCGTACCCGTCTGGTGGGCACTGAAGCTCCACAGCGTTGCCAGGCTGCGCTGCAGCGCGCCACTGGCAGCGTCCAGACTGTGCCGCCAGCGCAGCACGTCGATGCGATCACAGCCGCTGCTGATCGCGTCGCGCACCAGGGTGGCGATCACCAGCGTATGCCCGAGTTCGGCGGCGCCGGGATCTTCGACACTTGTCAGTACGCTGCTGCCGAAGTTGTTCCAGGCGGTGAAGCGCCAGAGATATTCACTGAGCAGGCGCAGATCTGCAGCCGTCTCGGGCCGCACATTAAGCATGCCCGCTGGCCCGCTGCCTACTTCGACCGAGGAGTTGCTGCGATCCAGGTAGCTGCACAGGTATACGCGCTGGCGCAGCAGCAGGTCTGGCGTGCCAGGCCGGGTTCGATCGAATTCAAAGTAGCGGCTGGTGTCGATGGTGCCCACCAGGCTGGCGTAGCTGCCGCCCAGCGCCGCGGTCTGCTCCGACCAGGCGAGCGCCTCGTTCCAGTTGTCGGTGCACACCTCGTAGTTGGCGGCCGCCGTGAGCGACAGGTCATGACTTTGCAGGTGACGGGTGGCGACCAGCTGCGCACCGGTCGGCGGCGGATCGCTCACAAACCCGGGCGGCGTGCGCTGCGCATCCTGATAGAGGGCCGCGGCAATCTCCAGGTTGCTTTGCGTAATGCCGTAGGTTGCAGCCGCGCCGGCGACTCCGGGCGGGCTGCCACCACCGCCCCCACAGCTGCTCAGCAGCAGCAGTGCGGCCAGGGCGTGAATGGCGGCGCGTAAGGTATGATTCCCGGGCATGCCCCGGTATCGTTCGCTACCGAGACGACTTGATAGGTCGCCGCCCTCAGCTGTGACGCAGCTCACAGTCCGGCGGCAGGACTAGATCAGCAACTCCTCCGCCGGGGCGCGCAAGTTGTAGTTTGAACTCATCGAGTGCCCATAGGCGCCGGCATTGGCGATCAGCAGCACGTCGCCCTCAAGGGTCGGCGGCAGCAGGCGATCGTGGCCAAGAAAATCCGCAGATTCGCAGATCGGGCCAACCACGTTGACCAGCTCGGTGGCCGGCGCGTCGAGCCGCGTGAGATTCACGATCTCGTGCCAGGCGCCGTAGAGCGCCGGCCTGATCAGTGAATTCATGCCGGTACTCACGCCCACGTAGCGCACTTCGGCTTTGCTCTTGGTCTGCGTGACGTGCACCAGCAACACGCCCGCGGTGGCGACCAGAAAGCGCCCAGGCTCCAGGCACAGGGAGATTTCCGGCCGTGCCCGTCGCGCGGCGCCCAACGCGAGGTCGAGACTGGCAAGATCCAGGGCCGCCTGCTCATGGCTGTCGGGTACGCCCAGACCGCCGCCTACATTGATACTCTGCACCTGTGGAAACTGCGGCGCCGCCTGCAGCAGCAGACTGGCGCTCTCCGACCAGTTGCTGACATCGTGCACACCGCTACCCGGATGAGCGTGCAGACCGACGACGCTTACACCCGCCGCGCTCGCCAATTCTGCCAGCTGCGCCAGCTCCGTGAGTGGCACACCAAACTTCGATTGCACGCCGGCGGTGCGCACATGCTGGTGATGACCGCGCCCGGTACCCGTATCGATGCGCACTATGACCTCGCGGCCCCGAAACACTTCGGGCCAGTGACGCAGCACATAGAGGTTGTCGATGGTCACGGCGATGCCCTGCTCGAAGGCCCAGGCATACTCGGCGCGCCCGGCAAAATTCGGTGTGTACAGCAGGCGCTCGCGCGCCAGCCCAGGCAGCGAGTTGAACACGTGCTCCAGTTCGCCGCGCGAGACGCACTCGATACCCAGCCCTTCATCGGCCATCAGCTGCAGCAATCCGGCATGCGGATTGGCCTTCATCGCGTAATAGACCCGGTCAACGGACCTGAGCGCACGCAGGGAGCGGGCGGCGGCGCGTACCGAGTCACGCTCATAGACATAGGCACTGTCGTGCTGCTGCGCGAGCTGCAGCAGTTCACCGCGGCGCCGCTGCCACCAGGGCGTGGCGCGCGGCGGCGCTTGAGCGCTTGCGCCATAGAGCTCGGACCAGGCAGGCCCGAGGACGGTGTCACCCGCCACCGGCCGGATCAACAGCTCGTGCAGTTCCTGCACCAGTCGATCTCCCTGCCCCTCATCGACGACAAACGTGAAATTCAGATCGTTGGCCGCCTGGCTGACCATATAGATGCGCTGTTCGGCAAACAGCTCCAGGGCCGGGCCGAGCTGATGCAGGATGCCGCGAATATTGCGGCCCACCAGACTCACCGAGGCGCACGGACCGATGACCTGCGCACGGCACAGCAGCGCGAGCTCGGCCACCAAGGCATCGAGTGCGTGCTGGTCCAGAATATTGACGGCCGGGTCGAGCGACACGGTGACGTTGGTTTCCGAGGTGGACACCTGATCGACCGACATGCCATGACGCTTGAAGATCTGAAAGGCATCGGCCAGAAAGCCCACTTCATGCCACATGCCGGGGCTATCGAGCGAGATCAGGGTAATGCCTTTCTTGATGCATACCGCCTTGACCTGCGCTGCGCCCTCGCCGGGACTCGCGCTGATGTGCGTACCTTCCAGCTCGGGGGTCTGCGTGGCGTACACCCAGAGCGGAATCTGCGCCTGCCTGACCGGCATAATGCAGCGTGGGTGCAGGACCTTGGCGCCGCTGCTGGCAATTTCCTGCGCTTCATCGTAATGCAGCGCGCGCAGCAGGCGAGCGGCGGGCGTGGAACGCGGATTGGCACTGAACATGCCCGGCACATCGGTCCAGATCTCAAGCCGCAGTGCCTGCAACTTGGCTGCCAGATAGGCGCCGGAGGTATCTGAACCACCGCGACCGAGCAACACGGTGTCACCGGCGGCAGTGCTGGCGATGAAGCCCTGCGTCAGCACGACCGGCGCCAGCTCCTGCAACTGTGCACGCACTGCCGGGTCAACGGCAAAATCGCAACTGGCGGATAGATAGCTGGTGCGGGCCGAGGCATTCGGGCGCGCTTCAGCACGCAAGCCGCTGCGTGCGTCCCACCAGCTGCAGGCGATACCCTGATCGTTCAGGAAACGCGCACCCAGCTCGGTGGCCATCAGCTCGCCACAAGCCATGACCCGGGCGCGGGTGCGATCGCTGATTTCGGTCGTGAGAGCGATGCCCGAGGCCATCTGCCGCAGATCGGAAAAATACCGGGCGAGCGGCGCACTCACTGCGAGACCCAATTCGGCGGCGAGGGTACAATGGCGCTCTTCCAGCGCGATCATTACCGGTTCGTGAGTGCCGGTCAGCGCCGCCGCCAGTAATTTTTCCAGTCGATCAGTGACGCCGCTGAGCGCCGAGTGCACGATGAGTACGCGTGCACCAGTGGCGCGACGGGCCCGTACCACGGCGGCGACATTGCGCCAGTTGGCAAGCGTCGAGACACTGGTGCCGCCAAACTTCAGGACGATCCAATCCGCTGCGGCGCCTGCACCCTTCACTGAGGAGCGCTATTCGTCTTCGAAGATATCGCGCAGGTCTTTTTCCAGCTTGCGATCCGCGAGCACCTCTTCGAGCTTGCTCCACGCCGCCTTGCCGCGCTTCCCCTGCGTGCGCACCCGCTTATCGACTTTGGCCAGAATGCCGTCGTAATCGGTGCTGTCTTCGGTTTCAGCGACGAATTCTTCGTCGATATCGAAGTTTTCGCTATCGCGCTCTGACATGTCTTTTCTTCAGAAAACTCTTATAAATCAAATAGTTAAGAGAGAAACGGCTCTCCTCAGGCAGCGAACTATAGCTGATTTGCGGCTCGTTTCAACCTCCAGGTACGCCATCCCCATCCACGCCGCTCCCGATCGCCCCGGGAACAGCGCCGGGAGTAGCCTCGGGCTGCTCGATCCCGGG
Organism: Steroidobacteraceae bacterium; assembly: GCA_049694695.1. Classification (GTDB taxonomy): domain Bacteria; phylum Pseudomonadota; class Gammaproteobacteria; order Steroidobacterales; family Steroidobacteraceae; genus FEN-1191. The sequence goes on from JBAVRE010000089.1 coordinate 11,792, forward strand.
CTGCTCATTTCCAGGCTGCTCAGCCGCCAGTCCCACCGTGGCCAGCACCCCATCGGCGCGCTGCAGGACCTCGCGCGCATAATCCCAATGTATCGCCACGGTGCTGTCACCGACCGCTGCGCGCAGCAGCTCGGAAAATTTATCCACGTCCGGTTCATGACTCTGCCCCTCGGCATCTACCGGCGGGTGGGCCTCGAGCAACAGCTCGCCGTCGACCCAGGCGACCTTCACCGGTTCGTTGACGATCCACACCCTGGTACCGATCGCCACCTGCGGGAACAGTGCATTGATATCCTCCGGGTACATGCGTATGCAGCCGTGCGTCACCGCCAGGCCCACGGCGATGGGATTATTGGTGCCGTGTATCAGATAGGTACCCTTGCCGGCGGCGAGTCGCAGGGCGCGATCGCCCAGCGGATTATCGGGGCCTGGCGGCACGCGCGCGGGCAGGATATCGCCGTCTTTGGCGTGTTCGGCGCGTACCGACTCGGTCGGCGTCCACCAGGGATCTTTTTGTTTCGCGATCACGCGCGTTTCACCCAGCGGCGTGCGCCAGTCCATCTTGCCGATGCTGACCGGATAGGTGATCACCTGCTGCGGCTGATGGCGCCTGGGCTTGGGATAGTAGTAAAGACGATGCTCGGCAATGTTGATCACGACGCCTTCGCGCGGCCCACTGGGCAGGATGCGTCGGCCTGGAATCAGCACAGTCTCTCCGGCGCCGGGAAGCCAGGGATCGATGCCAGGATTGACGCGAATCAACTCCTCGGAACCCAGGCTGTAGCGGCGCGCCAGATCGTAGAGCGTGTCTTCGTAGACCGTCTGAATGTATTGGTCTTCCCCGAAGGTGTTCTGCTCAGGGTCGTGGAAATCATAAACCGTGGCCCGGCAGGGTGCGGCAAGGGCCGAGAGCAGTAGCGCGATATAAGCTTTTGTTTTGAGCATTGTTTTCATGGAGGTTTGTCGCTAAAGCCTAGCATGCCGGCAAATGGGTGGCTTTCAATAGATACCAGACAAATGTATGGTATTCAGCATGAATGCCGCCAGCACTGAGCCCAGCCCCCGCCAACGTCAGATGCTGGAACTGATCGAACAGTTCCTGCGCCAAAACGGCCGGCCACCCACCCGCGCTGATCTGGCGGTGGCCATGGGCCTGCGCAACCGCCAGGGCATCGATCAGCACCTGCGCGCCCTGGCTGGCAAAGGGCTCATTGCACTCGAACCCGGTCTCGCCCGGGGCATCCGCCTGCTGACACACACCGGAGCCCTGACGCGTCGCCTGCCGCTCTATGGTCGCGTTGCGGCGGGCGTGCCCACGCTCGCGCTCGGCAACATCGAAGATGAACTGCTGCTCGATCCGGCGCTGTTCCGCCCGCGCGCCGATTTCCTGCTGCGCGTGCACGGCCTGAGCATGCGCGAAGCCGACATCCACGATCGCGACATTCTCGCCGTGCATCGCACTACGCAGGTGAGCAACGGCCAGATCGTGGTTGCGCGGCTGGGCGATGAGGCCACGGTGAAGTATTACCACCGTAACGGTCATTTGCTGCGCCTCGAACCCGCCAACGCCGCGTTTCGCCCCATCGAAGTCGATTTACGCCGTGAGCAGTGCTTCATCGAGGGTCTGGTCGTGGGCCTCGTGCGCAGCGGCATGCCACAGGTGCGCTAGTCATGTCGCGCGAGATGCTGCACCAGTTGCCGTACAAAGCGGGGGAAGACGGCGATAG
>JBAVRE010000090.1:0-3349 GCA_049694695.1 Steroidobacteraceae bacterium
CAGGGCGCGCCGAGATTGATGGCGCCGCCAGGCAGGCAGGCACCGGGCGCACGCGTCACGGGCACGGATTCCCCCGTGATCAGCGACTCGTCGATGAGCGCCGTCTGCGCAGCCAGTACGCCGTCGACCGGCACCACGGCGCCCTGCGCCACCAGCAGCCGATCGCCCGCGGCCACCTGATCGAGCGCCACGCGCTCACTGCCGCCAGCCGCCAGCAGGCGCGTAACCCGGGCCGGCAGGCTGCGCACCAGCGCTTCGCCGGCATCAAGGCTGCCGCGCCGCACATTCATTTCGACAAAGCGGCCGACCAGCAGGAAGAAAATGAACATCGCCACCGAGTCGAAGTACACCTGGCCGCTGTCGCGAAAGGTGTTGAAGACGCTGGCGCCAAAGGCGAGCAGCAACGCGGCGGCGACCGGCACGTCCATGCCGAGGCTGCGCCGGCGCAGATCGTGCCAGGCTCCTTTGAGAAATGGCGAACCGGCGTAGAACAGCACCGGCACTGCCAGCAGCATGCTGGTGACGCGCAGCAGGCGCGCGAGCCACGGCTCGATACCGCTGATCGCGCCGGCGTACAGGCCCACCGTGTACATCGACATCTGCATGGCGACGAGGCCACTGAGGCCGATGCGCTTGAGCATGGCGCGACGTTCCGCCTTGCGCGCCGTATCGGCGGCGGCACCGGTGAGCGGCACGGGCTTGAACCCCAGGCGCTGCACTTCATCGAGCAGCGCGCTCAAGCGCTGCGTGGCCGGGTTCCACGCCACATTGACACGTGCGGTCGTCAGGTTGACCTCGACGTGCTGCACGCCAGGCAATGCTCCCACATGGGTGCGGATCGACTGCGCGCAATTGGCACAGTGCATCCCCTCGGCGAAGAACTCGGCCTGCTCGAGGCCGCGTGCGCTCTGCCAGTGCAGATGGGCGGCGGCCTGCTGTGTCACGGTGATCCGGCCTTGAGCGTTAGCGGCGCCTGCAGCGCGCCGCTGGTGCGTGCGCGCAGCAACCAGCTGCCGCCGGCATCGCTCAGTTGCACCCACCAGTGCGCGCCCGGGAGCGCTGCGCAGGCCGCGCCATAGTGGCCGCCTGTACCCTGCAGCAGCACGTGCCGATCACTCCCCTGGGTCGTGGGATGGGTCAGGTCGAGGCGCAGGGCTGACGGGGCCGCACCCTGCAGGATTACGCTGCAGCGCTGTGTCGCGGCATCGACGCGCAGCTCTGCCCGCAGTCCGAGTGCTGCGGCGCGGCCGAGGCGCGCATCGTCGGCAGCGAGCCCGCCGCCTTCCCAGTGATAGCTCGCGGGCAGTTCGCGATCGCCGCGGCTGAGCGCCAGCGCCAGGCTACAGAAGCTCGCCACCACTGCCAGCGCGGGCAGGGCGATGACCAGCCACAGCACCGGATTGCGGCCGGCGGCGTGGGTGTGGATTTCAGCGCCTGGATTCATGCGGGTGCCCAATTTTCCCTAGCCTGCAGGGGCCAGAAAGCGCGCCTCGTGCGTGACGCTGACCTGCGGATCGTCGCTGGCTGTGACCTTGAAACGGATGCTTTCCGCGCCGGCTGGATTGAATGCCGGACGGCGCACCCGGATCACCACAGGGTACACCTCGCCGGCGCCGACGTCGTACCTGGGATTGGCCGGATCCAGCGCCAGTGCTCCCGCGCCACTCACGCTGATATCGAAGTGGCGCTCGCGCTCGGTCTTGTTGAGTATCTTGAGCGTGTAGACGTTCTCCACCTGGCCATCATCGAGTACCCGAAACAGGCTGTTGCGATCACGGATCACATCCAGACCCAGCGGCGTGCGCAGCGCCAGGGCCACCACAAAGCCCGCCACCAGCACGGCGAGCAGGGCCCCGTAGACCAGCACCCGCGGGCGCACCACGTGCGTGGTGCGATGATCGAGCGCGTGCTGGGTGGTGTGGCGAATGAGTCCGCGCGGCGCGCCGACGCGATCCATCACGTTGTCGCAGGCATCGATGCACGCCGCGCAGGCGATGCACTCGTACTGCAGCCCCTTGCGGATGTCGATTCCGGTCGGGCAGACCTGCACGCACCAGGTGCAGTCGATGCAGTCGCCCAGGCCGCTGCTGCCGCGCACTGTCTCGCGCTTGCGCGCGCCGCGCGGCTCGCCGCGCGCGGCGTCATAGGTGACGATCAGCGTGTCCTTGTCGAACATCGCGCTCTGGAAGCGCGCGTAGGGACACATGTACTTGCAGACCTGCTCGCGCAGCAGGCCGGCGTTGCCATAGGTCGCAAAGCCGTAGAAAAACGCCCAGAAGGTTTCCCACGGGCCCAGATTCAGGGTTGCGGCGTTGGCGAACAGTTCGCGGATCGGCGAAAAGAAACCCACGAAGGTAAAGCCGGTCCACAGCGAGAAGCCCACCCACAAGAGCTGTTTGGAGGCCTTGCGCGCCAGCTTGTGCAGGCTCCATGGCGCCGCATCCAGTTTCATGCGCACGCTGCGCGTGCCTTCGGTGATGCGCTCCATCCACAGATACGCTTCCGTCCACACGGTCTGTGGGCAGGCAAAGCCGCACCACAGGCGTCCGGCCAGGGCGGTGAAGAAAAACAGCGCCAGGGCGGCGATGACCAGCAGCCAGGTCAGGAAGATGAAATCCTGCGGCCACATCACCAGCGACAGAATGTAGAACTTTCGCTCGCGCAGATCGAACAGCACCGCCTGCCGGCCATGCAGTTCGAGCCATGGCAGCAGATAGTAGATGCCCAGCAGCACCCACACGGCGAGCGTGCGCAGCCGGGCAAAGCGACCCTGCACCTCGCGTGGATAGATCTTATGATGCGGCTCATAGTAGGAAGCGCCGCTGGCGGCGGCGGTGGGCGGATTGGCGCCGCTCACGATTGCGCTCCGGCATCCGGGCGCGGTGTTGATTGTCCGTGCACGTAGAGGGTGAGCGCGCTGGCCAGTGCGCTCAGGGCCCACAGGCCGAAAAATCCCAGTGTATAGACGCCGATGCGATCGAGATGATCGCCGGCGGGAATGCTGCCCAGCAGATCATCCGGCGCGACGAACGCAAAGAAGAACATAGTGCCCACGCTGGCCGCGAGGAACGAAGCCCAGGCCACGGCGCCGATGGCGCGCGCGCGGCGCGTCAGTTCATGGGGAGGCGTGGTCATCGCCCAGTGACAACACGTAGGCCGTGAGCAGGCGCACGCGCTCGGCGCCCAGGCGCTCGCCCTGCGCGGGCATCTGTCCCTGCCGGCCCTTGGCGATCGAGGTGCGCACTGCGTCCACGGAACCACCGTACAGCCAGGTCTGGTCAGTCAGATTGGGCGCCCCGATGGCCACGGTGCCCTTGCCGTCGGCGCCATGGCAGGCGATACAGTTGGT
>JBAVRE010000091.1:0-17866 GCA_049694695.1 Steroidobacteraceae bacterium
TGGATCCTGCTGGTGCTCAGCCTCGGCGCCTGGTGGGTTACTTACTTCGTGCGCCAGGCGCGGCTGATTGCTGAACTGCAGTCGATCACCGGACGCACCGACAGCGCCGTGGCGGCGCAGTGGGCGCGTACGCGCCTGATGCTGATCGGCGAATCGAGTGTGTTCCTGGTGCTGCTGCTGGCGGTGTCGGCGCTGCTGGCCTGGTTCTATATGCGCGAGAGCCGGCGGGCGCGCGGCATGCAGGCATTTTTTGCGGCCGTCACCCATGAGCTGCGTACGCCGCTGACCAGTATCCGGCTGCAGGCCGAGGCCATTGCCGAGGGCGATCAGCGCGCCACGCTGGCGCGCCGGCTGCTTGAAGATTCCAATCGCCTGGAATCGCAGATCGACAAGACCCTGGAACTGGCACGCATTGAAGGTGGCGGGCCGCTGGCGGAACAGGCCATACCGCTCAATGGATGGCTTGAGCGCACCCTGGCAACCATCAGCGCCGGGCACGGCGAGCGGGTAACGCTGGCCGTCGAGCTCGATCCGGCGTTGCCCGAAATTTCGGCCGATGCGGCCGCGGTGCAGATGATCCTGCGCAACCTGGTGGAAAACTCGGTACGGCATTCGCACCTCGAGCGCGTGCAGGTGAACGTGGCCGCCCGTAAGCGCAACGGCCAGGTGCTGATCGAGTATCGCGACAATGGCACCGGTTCGAGCACGCCAGCGCGCGAGCTGGGGCGCCTGTTCGAACGCGGCACAGCGTCGGGCGGCAGTGGTGTCGGGCTGTATCTGGTGCGGGCGCTCATGCGGCGCATGGGTGGGCGCGCCGAGTTCTTTACGGCTCCGGGCGCCGGGTTTTGCGCTGAACTGCACTTTGCGGCCAGTGCCGACTGATTTGCCATGAACAACGCCATTCATCTGCTGGTGGTTGAGGATGAGCGCAACGTGGGCGAGACCCTGAGCGAGCGCCTGCAGGCGGCGGGCTATCGTGTGACCCTGGCCGACAGCGCGGCGCGCGCCCGCCAGGCCTGGCGCAGCCAGACGCCGCAACTGGCATTGCTCGATGTGGGCTTGCCCGACGGCAATGGCTTTGCGCTGGCGCGTGAGCTGCGCGCGGCCGCGCCGCAGACCGCCATTATCTTTCTGACCGCGCATGGCAACCCCGAGGAGCGGGTGCGCGGCCTGGAAATCGGGGCTGACGATTACCTCACCAAGCCATTTCATTTCCGCGAACTGCTGCTGCGCATCCAGAACTGCCTGAAGCGCGCGCAGGATCTGGCCAATCTGCCCGGCGAAGTGCGCGGCACGCTGCGCATCGGCCGCGCGCTGGTCGATTTCGAGCGCTATAGCGCTGAAGTGGCCGGTGAGCATCATGCACTGACTCACAAGGAATGCGCGGTGCTGCGTCTGCTCGCCAGCCGGGTCGGCAAGGCCGTCAGCCGCGATGAAATACTCGATCGTGCCTGGTCGGCCGATGAGTTTCCGACTTCGCGCACCGTCGACAATTTCATCGTGCGCCTGCGGCGGCTGGTCGAGGACGACGCCGCCGAGCCGCGCGTCATCCGCAGCATACGCGGCGTGGGCTATTTACTGACCGAGGTAGTACGTGACTGAGACATTACTGGCAGCAGCACTGGCACGGCACAATACGCGGCGGCCACCGCTGTGGTTCATGCGTCAGGCAGGGCGCTATCACCGGCATTACCAGGCCTTGCGGGCGCGCCACGACTTCATCGCGCTATGCAAGCAACCGGAGCTGGCGCTGGCTGTGACCATGGGACCCATCGAAGATTTTGATTTCGATGCGGCGATACTATTTTCCGATCTGCTGTTCCCGCTCGAAGCGATGGGCATGGGCCTTACTTACGAGCCGGGCCCAAAGCTGGGATGGCATCTGCGCAGCAGCGCTGATCTGCCGCGACTGCGAGGTGGTGCAGCCGCCGCCGCGCACATGGAATTCCAGGCCGAGGCACTGCGCCTGTTGCGGCCGCGCCTGGCGAGCGACAAGGCGCTCATCGGCTTTGTCGGCGGGCCCTTCACGCTGTACGCGTACGCCGTGGCGGGTTCGCATGAAGGCTTTGCACGCCAGGGCCCGGCCGGACTCGAAGACGGCCTCTACGCGGGCTTCTGTGAGCGCCTGGTGGAACTGCTGGCCGCAAACATGGTGTTGCAGGCGCAGGCGGGTGCCGACTGCGTGGCTCTGTTCGACACCGCCGCGGGAGCGCTCGATCCCGCGCAATTCGCGCGCCATGTGGTCGGTCCGCTCGCGCAGGTAGTGGCGCAGTTTCGCCGCAGCTGCCCGCACACACCGCTGATCTACTACTCGCGCGATACCGGACCGGAACACTGGCGCGCGCTCGAGCCGCTCAATCTGCAATGCATGGGGATCGACTGGCACCACGATCTGGCTGACACGCTGCGCGCGCAGACGCCGCGCTGGTGCATACAGGGCAACATCGATCCCGAGTGGCTGCTGCTGCCGGCGGCCGAGCTCGAAACCAGGGTGCGCGGGGTGTTTGCGCGCGTAGCGGCGCTGCCGCCGGCCGTGCGCTCGGCCTGGGTGTGCGGGCTCGGCCACGGCGTGCTGCAGCACACACCGGAGGAGAATGTGCGCCTGGTCATTCGTCTGCAACGCGAGATGTTCACTTGAACGCCGTGGAGCGCCGTGCCCAGTCGGCCAAGTACGACGTGGCGGGGCCGCGCTATACCAGCTATCCCACCGTGCCTTACTGGGACGAAACGCCCAGCGAACAGCAGTGGCTGGAGCGGGTCGGTGCCGCCCTGCAGGCCGGCATCGGCAACGGGCACGGCGCTGGCATCTATGTGCACGTGCCGTTTTGCCGCGCGCTCTGCACCTTCTGTGGCTGCAACACCCGCGTGACGCGCACCCACACCATCGTGCAACCCTACGTGCGTTCGGTGCTCAGTGAATACGCGCTCTATCGCGAACGACTCGGTGTTGCGCAGCTGGATGTAGGCGAACTGCACCTCGGCGGTGGTACGCCGACTTTTCTCAATCCCGACGAGCTGGGCGAACTGGTGGGCGGCCTGCTCGGTGCCTCGCGGCTGCGGCCCGATGCGGTGTTGTCGATCGAGGTAGACCCGCGAGTAACCAGCCAGGCGCAGCTCTCGCTGCTGGCGCACTACGGTTTCAGGCGTATCAGCCTCGGTGTCCAGGATTTCGATCCGCAAGTACAGGCGATCGTCAACCGCGTGCAGAGTGTCGAACAGGTGCGCAGCGTGACCGAGCAGGCGCGCGCGCTCGGCTTCAACAGCGTCAATTTCGATCTCATCTACGGCCTGCCGCTGCAGACACTGGCGAGTATCGAGGCCACGATGGACGCGGTCTGCGCGCTGCGACCCGATCGCATCGCGCTCTATGGCTATGCGCACGTGCCGTGGATCAGGCCCGGGCAGCGGCGTTTCACCGAGGCCGACCTGCCCGAAGGCGAGGCCCGGCGCGCACTCTATGAGCTGGGACGCGAGCGACTGGAGAGCGCCGGCTATCGTGAAATCGGCCTCGATCATTTTGCACTCGAGACCGACAGCCTGTGGGCGGCGGCACGCACCGGCGTCATGCACCGGAATTTCATGGGCTATACCGATGCCTACACGCGCCCGCTCCTGGGTCTGGGTGTCTCAGCCATTGGCGACGCCGGCGACGCCTTTGCCCAGAACGAAAAGGACCTGCAGCCCTACCAGGAACGCATCGCGCGCCGCGAGTTGCCCCTGCACCGTGGTCACCTGCTCGACGCGGAGGACCAGGTGCTGCGTCGGCATATTCTCAATCTGATGACGCGGATGGAAACCCGTTGGGTGGGCGAGGATTACACGCCATTTCTGGAAAACGTAGCCGAGCGGCTGGCGGAATTTGCCGGGGATGGTCTCATCGAGCTGGCCGCAGAGCACTGCCGCGTGACCGAAGCGGGGCGCCCGTTCCTGCGCAATATCTGCATGGCTTTCGATGCCCGTCTGGTGCGCCGGAGTCCCGATCGACCGCTGTTCAGCAGCACCAGCTGAGCCTGGCCAAGCGCTGGCCTACATAGGCTTTAGCACCGCCAGCATCAGTATCGGCAGCACCAGCAGCAGTGCGCCCTCATTGAAAAATCGCAATGCCAGGCCACTGGGGAGCGTGGCGCCGGCACGCATGCGCTGCACGAAAAACCGGCAGGCGATGTGATAGGCGATCAGCCCGAGCACCAGCAGCAGCTTGATACGCAGCCATAGTCCCGAATAAGCATAGGCTTCCCATAACCACAGCCCGAAGCCCAGTGCGAACAGCGCCATCAGGGTCATGAAGCCGTAGAGGCGACCCGCCATGATGACCAGGCGGCGCACGTCCTCGCCCGCGTCGCTGCCTTCGCGGTAGTGAACAAAAATCCGCGGCAGATAGAAGATGCCGGCCATCCACGCCATGACGCCCAGGATATGAAAGCTCTTGATCCACAACATGGCGTCATCCTGCCTGTTTGCCGACCAGTCACGCAAGCGGGGCGAACTTGCCCTAAACTTGCGCCGCAATGTCCGCACCGCCTTCAGTAACTGCCCGGGTCAGTGAGACACCGCCCCCGGGTCCGCCAGCTCTGTGGCTGCGAGCCTTGGGGCGCGTGCCCATGCCGCTGATGTATGCATTGGCCGCGTTGCTGGCCTGGCTGCTGCGTTACCTGTTCAGGTTTCGGTTGCAGGTGGCGCGTGACAACCTGCGCCGCGCATTGCCTGAGCTCACTGAGCCGGCGCGCGAGCGCGTGCTGTGGCGTCAGTACCTGAAGCTCACCGAGGTGCTGGTCGAACTGCCGTGGTCAAGCGTCGCCACGGCCGGGCAGATACGCGCCCACCTGCGATTCATCAATCTGCCGGAAGTGCATGCCAACCTGGCCGCGGGCCGTCCAGTGCTGGTGCTCGCCGCCCATCTTTGCAACTGGGAGTGGATGCTGCACGGTCTGGCGGTCGACATGGGCGCGCCGGTCTACGCGGCCTACAAGCCGCCACACAGCGCGCGCGCTGACCGGATGATGCTGGCACTGCGTTCGCGCCTCGGCATACGCATGTTGCCGTCCAGGAGACTGGTGCGGGAACTATTGCGTCTGCGCGGCACTGCGCATGTCACCGGCATGGTCGCCGATCAGATGCCTACCAGCAGCGGCGGGCGCGTGTGGCTGAATTTTCTGGGACGCGAAACGGCGTTTTTTCCGGGGCCCGCTGAGATTGCGCGGCTCGGCAGCTACCGCGCCTACTTTGCAGCGCAACGCCGTGTACGCCGCGGTTACTACGAAGTGCAGTTCGAAGCGCTCAACGCGCCCGGTGAAATTCTGGAGGTACGCACCTTCACCGAGCGCTATGCCGCGCGTGTCGAGGCCCTGATTCGCGAGCGACCGGAGGAGTGGGCCTGGACCCACCGGCGCTGGAAGCTGCAGCCGCCGGACACGGCACTTCGCGCCTGACAAAGTGGAGTCTGTACAGAACTTCGGGAGCCCTATGCAATACATACGAAACACCTTGGCAGCGTCCGCGGCGCGTGGCTTGATCCTCGCTGGTACGCTGAGCTGTTGTGGAATTTCCGCGGCAACTGACGGCGCCACCGAGCAGGCTGCGCAGTCGCCAGTGGCTGCTGCGACGCTGGCAGGTATCCGCGACGCCGCAATGCACGGCACGTGGGCGTGGAACCATCTGGCAGAGTTGACCGACACCATCGGGCCGCGCCTCTCCGGATCGCCTCAATTGAGTGCTGCCATAGCCCAGCTCGCAGACGCCATGCGCTCGCTCGGCGCGCAGGTGACACTGCAGCCTGCGAAAGTGCCCCATTGGGAACGCGGGGCCGAACAGGCAGAACTGATTGACTATCCGGGCAGACCGCCAGGTCTCACGCAACGCCTGCATCTGACGGCACTGGGCACCTCAGCGGCAACGCCCGCCGAGGGTCTCAGCGCACACGTCATTGTCGTGCGCAACTTCAATGAACTTGCGGCCCGCTCCGGCGAGGTTCGCGGCAACATAGTCCTGTTTGACGAGCATTTCGATCAGCGCCTGGCGGACAACGGCAACGCCTCTGACGCCTACAGCCAGGCGGTCTTGTACCGTCGCACGGGACCTGCCAGCGCTGCAGCCCTGGGGGCGGTAGCGGCGCTGGTGCGTTCGGTGGGCGGCGCGATCTATCGTCTGCCGCACACCGGCGAGACCAGCTGGAAGGACCAGCAGCGGGCAATCCCGGCCGCAGCGCTCGCGGCGGAGGATGCAGATCTGGTGGCACGGCTGGCTGCGAGCGGCCCCGTGACGCTCAGGCTGCTGCTTACGCCCAGGACGCTGCCGGATGCCGACAGCCACAATGTCATCGCCGACTGGCCCGGGCGCGAAAAACCCGGCGAGTACGTGATCGTCTCCGGGCACCTGGATTCCTGGGATCTCGGTACTGGAGCGACCGACGATGGCGTGGGCGTGATAGCCGCGGCTGCGGTAATCGACGTGCTCAAGCGGCTTGATCTGCATCCACGGCGCACGATCCGCTTCATCGGCTGGACCGATGAAGAAAACGGCGGTCGCGGGAATCAGGCCTACTACGAATCAGTCCGCAAGATGATCGGGACGCAGGTGGCGGCCATCGAAAGCGATGAAGGCGCCGGTCGTGCGCTGGGCGTGAATGCCGCCGTCGCCGGAGAGTCGCTGGCCGCGCTGCAACCGGTGATGGATGCCCTGGCCGCCATAGGCGCTAGCGCACTGTCACGCCATGAGGGCGAGCTCGGCTCCGACATAAGCCCGTTGCAGGTCGCCGGCGTGCCTGGATTTTCACCGCTGGTCGATGCACGGCACTATTTCGACTACCACCACACTGCAGCCGATACGCTCGACAAAGTCGAGCCGCAGAATCTCAATAGCCAGGTCGCCACCATGGCGGTGCTGGCCTATTTCCTGGCGGAGCTGCCGCAGCCGCTGCCGCGATTCAGGGTTCGCGAATAGGCCGGCGACAACGCTGAATCTCGAATCGTTGCGGAGCCGCTGTGAATTTGCGACTGATCATCCTGGCGATCTGCCAGGGGCTGTTCCTGACCAACAACGTGACCCTGGCGGCCATCAACGGCCTGGTGGGCCTGTCCCTGGCGCCGGTCCCCTGGCTCGCCACGCTGCCGCTCATGGCCTACGTGAGCGGCGCGGCTTTGTGCACGCGCCTGGTGGCCCGTCATCAGCTGCGCTGGGGCCGCCGGCGTGCGTTCCAGGCCGGCCTGCTGGTTGCTATCGCTACCAGCGGGCTCGCCTGCTTTGCTGTCGCCACCGGCCGCTTCTGGTTGTTGGTGGCCGCGACAGCAATCGCCGGTTACTACAGCGCCAACGCTTCGCTGTACCGGTTCGCGGCCATTGAACTGGTCAGGCCCGCCTTTCACTCCCGGGCCATCGCCTGGGTACTGGCCGGCGGAATCATCGGCGCGGTGGCCGGCCCGAATCTGGCGCGCCTGACGAAAGACCTTGCCGGCATACCCTTTGTCGGCGCGTACGCGGCCCTGGCCGGTGTCGGCCTGCTCGGCCTGCTGCTGGTCTCCTGCATCGAGTTTCCGCAGCTTGAACAACCCACCCCTGGCCAACCCGGCCGCAGCGCCTGGCAACTGGCGCAGCAACCGGCATTCCTCGTGGCGGTGGTCATTGCTGCGCTTAGTTACGGCGTCATGAATCTGCTGATGGCTGCCACGCCCATTGCGATGACCCAGTGCGGCCATCGCTTCGCCGCTACCGCCATGGTCCTGGAGTGGCACGTGCTGGGCATGTTCGTGCCGAGTTTTCTGACCGGCTCGCTGATTCGCCGCTTCGGTATCAGGAGCGTGATGGCCGCTGGCGCAGGCTGTTACGCGCTCTGCATTGCGATCGCGCTGGCGGGCGTATCGCTCATGCATTTCACTGCGGCACTGCTGTTGCTGGGCGTGGGCTGGAATTTTCTGTATGTGGGTGGCACGACCCTGCTGACTACCAGCTACCAGCCCCATGAGAAGACACGTGCCCAGGCGACCATGGACCTGTGCGTATTTTCGACCATGGCCGTGACCTCGCTGAGTTCCGGTGCGCTGGTGAGCACCGGTGGCTGGCACACGCTCAATCTGGTTTCGATTCCGCTGTTGCTGATCATCGTGCTGGCCATTGGCAGCGTGCCTCGCGCCCGCAGGAGCAATTTCCCATGACAGACGCAATGCTTGGCGGCCACTGCTACTGCGGCGCCGTGCGCTACCGCTGCGGCGCACCCCTGTATCCGGCCACGCTGTGCCACTGCGAATCCTGCCGCCGGGTCGCCGGCGCGCACGCCGTGGCGTGGCTGACCGTAGCGGCCAGCAGCCTGGTGTACACGCACGGGAGTCCAGGAGAATTCAGCTCTTCGGCGCGTGCCTGGCGCTCATTCTGCCGCGACTGCGGCACGCCGCTGACCTACCGCCATGAAGATCGCGCCGCCGAGATCGATATCACGCTGGCAACCCTGGACCAGGCCGCTGAGTTCGCGCCGCTCGATCACATCTGGATGGCGGATGCGCTGGCGTGGGATCGCCCTGGCGACGGCTTGCCGCAATTCCCGGGGACGCGTAGGGTTTGAAGTTGGTTCGGTACATCAGCCAGGCAAACGAGGTAGAAGAACATGACGCGAGGCTACAAAATTCTTGGCGGAATCCTGGCGTTCGTGGCCGTGGCCCTCGCGGCGCTCGCGCTCTATGTCAGCCACGATTCCGCCTGCCCTTCGGCCCAGGCTCTGGCTGCTGACGCGCAGCGCATGCAAGCGATCGTCTATCGCTGCTACGGCCCACCGGCGGTTCTCAGGCTCGAGCAGGTCGCCAGGCCGGTGCCAAAGGACGACGGCGTGCTGGTCAAAGTGCACGCCGCCTCGGTCAACCCACTGGATTGGCACTATATGCGCGGCACGCCCTACATCATGCGCATGCAAGCTGGTGTCGGCGCGCCCAAAGACAGCGCGATGGGAGTCGATTTCGCCGGCACAGTCGCCGCGGTCGGCAAGAATGTGACGCGATTCAAACCTGGCGATGAAGTATTCGGCGGGCGAGATGGCGCTTTCGCGGAGTACCTCAGCGTTGGCGAGAACAAGGCGCTGGCTCTGAAGCCGGCAAATATGAGCTTTGAGCAGGCGGCTGCTGTGCCGATTGCGGCGGTCACTGCGCTGCAGGCGCTGCGCGACAAGGGCGGCATCAAGCCCGGGCAGAAGGTATTGATCAATGGCGCATCGGGCGGCGTGGGCACCTTCGCCGTGCAGATCGCCAGGTCATTCGGTGCCGAGGTAAGCGGCGTATGCAGCACACGCAATGTGCAGCTGGTGGGTTCGATTGGCGCCAATCACGTCATTGACTACACGCGCGAGGATTTCACGCAAGGCTCGCAACACTACGATCTGATACTCGACACCATCGGCAATCGCTCGTTGTCCGAGCTGCGGCGCGTGCTGACGCCCGCTGGCATCGTGGTCATCGTTGGCGGACCGAGCACCGGCAAGTGGATCGGGCCGCTGGCGGGGCTGGTCAAGGCCATGGTGTATTCGCCCTTTGTCAGCCAGAAATTCACTTTCATGCTTGCCGAGCTTAACCAGAAAGACCTGGAGGTGCTGCGCGAGCTGATGCAGTCGGGCAAGGTGACGCCGGTGATTGACCGGCGCTATCCGCTGAGTGAGGTGCCGGCGGCGATCGAGTATCTGGAGACCGGGCGCGCCCGGGGAAAAGTGGTGATCAATGTGGATTAGGGCGCTCGGCAGCGCTAGCAGCTGATCTCGGCAGCGCCCAGTTCCTCAAACGATACGCGCAGCTGTTGGCCGGCAGTGGCGTAGCGGATGCCGTTGCAGCTGCCGGTGGTCACGTACTCGCCGTGCTTGAGGCCGACCCCGAGGGCCGCCAGATGATTCGCAATCCACACCAGCGGCAGCAGCGGATTGCCGAGCGGATGACCGCCGCGACCACTGTGCACGCTGCGGCCATCCACCTGCACCTGCAGCGGCAGATCGTGCAATGCGCGCCGCTGCCAGTCGTTGCACGGCGGGCCAATGATGAGCGCCTCGTTCATGAAACTGTCGGCGACCCGTTCAAGCTGTGAGACAGCGTCGGCGTCCACGAAGCGCGTGACCACGATTTCGATCACGGCGTGGGCGCTGGCGACCGCGGCGTAAACTTCGGCAGCGCTGTAGGCGGCTGCCGCCGTCCCCGACTCGCGCGCTGCCCGTGGCGGCAGATCCGCGCCCATGCGAAACGCAATCTCGGGCTCGATGCCGAATTGACTGGTGTTGCGCGTTGGCGCACTGAGCGAGGACAACCGGGCCGGCGATGCGAGCAGGGTGTTGGCGGCGATTGGCGCGCAGATGCCGTTGCGGGCATCGAACAGTGTGGCCTTCCAGGCGCCGACACCTGCGCCCAGCCCTCGCAATACCCGCTGCTGAATGGCATAGGCCTCGGGCAAGGTCGTGGGTGCAACTGCCGCGGGCAGTGCACTCAGGCGTGGCGCGCCGCGGCGCACCGCCAGCAGCAGCTGTGCTGCCTGCGCGACGCGCTGCTCGGCAGCGTCGGGCATCAACCGGCGCCACGCTTGCTGAGCCGCTCAGCCAGCAGATGTGCCAGCTCGGCGATGCTCGGGTTGTCGAAGATATCGGTGATGTCAAGCAGTCCCGGCCAACGCTGCTCAACGCCTTCATGCAGTGCCACCAGCTTCATGGAACTGACGCCGGCGTCAAACAGGCTCTCATGCACGTCGATATGGCGGCCATCGAGCGCCGCGGTGCACAGCGCCTGCAACGCATCGATCAGCGGGTTGCTGCCATCCAGCGTGGCGCCATGCTGGGCGGCCAGTGCGCGCACAGCGGCAAGATCAGCCGCATTGGCGCCGGCCAGGTACTCCGCTTCGAGCAGGTGGCGTTGCACTTTGCCGCTGGTGGTTTTCGGGATGCGTTTGACGGGCACGACGGCTGTGACCTCGAGGCCGGCGTGTTCGCCAAGGCGGCGCGCGACCTGTTGCGCGATCGGCACAAACTCGGCCAGCTCGCCACGATGCAGCACGAAGACCACGAGCTGGTCGGATTCAGCATTGTCCGGACGCACACCGCTGACCACGACCTTGCCGAGCTCGATGCCGGCAATATCAAGCGTCAGCGATTCGAGATCATGCGGGTAATAGTTCTGGCCGTTGACGAACAGGATTTCCTTGTGGCGCCCGGTCACATACAACTCGCCAGCGTGGATGGCGCCCAGATCGCCGGTGCGCAGCCAGCCATCGGTGGTGCGCAGCTCGGCATTGGCTGCGGGCGCATCGAGATAGCCGGCAGTCACATTGGCGCCGCGTATCTGAATGTGGCCGACGTGCTCGTCGGCCAGCGGCCGATCATCGTCGGCCGCAATGCGCAACTCGCACAGCGGAATCACGTTGCCGACGGCGACCAGGGCCAGTGCGCCACGATCGCCCGGCTCAAGCAGCTTTATCGGTTGGCCGGGGTTCAGCTGCTGCCGGTCAAACCAGCTGGCGTGGTAGGCCACGCCCAGCGGCGGGAAGCTCACGGCAACGCTCGCTTCGGCCAGCCCGTACACCGGGAACATGCTGTTGCGCGCGAGCCCGGTGCTCGCGAGGCGGGTCATGAACTCATCGCACAGCGCCAGGCTGATCGGTTCGGCGCCATTGAAGATCAGCCGCACGGCGCTGAGATCCAGCCCGCCCAATGGACGCTCGGCGAGCACTTTGAGGTAGTGCCGGAAGCCAAAATTGGGTGAACACAGCAGAGTCGCGCGCAGCCGCGAGGCCAGCTGCAACCACAGCACCGGCCGGCGAATGAACAGCTCGGTGGCCATATGGTGAATGTGCACGCGATTGGCCAGCAGAAAGATATGAAAGCCGATCAGGCCCATGTCGTGGGTGAGCGGCATCCACGACAGGCTGACATCAAGATCGGTGTATTGCGCCCCGCTGGTGGCGCCCTGCATGTTGGCGAGCAGATTGGCGTGCGTCAGCACCACGCCCTTGGGCGTGCTGGTCGAGCCGGAAGAATATTGAATGAAGGCCGGGTCGCCGGCCCTGGCGGCATGCACCCGGCCAGCGCGCGTGATGTCGGTCAGCTCATCGCTGATCAGCGTGCGGGCCGTGAGGGTCTCGAAGCTGCCCAGCTGCTCGTGCTGTTCGGCAAAACTGCGGATGCGCTCGAGCAGCTTGCGCTCGGTATACAGGAACGGCTTGCCCAGCTGCGCGGCAATGCGCAGCAGCTTGTGGCGATGCTCGTCGCTGATGCCAGGGGCCACCGGCACTGGCGTGATGCCGCCGAGTATGCCGGCCCAGAAGGCATCGATGAAGGCCTCGTTGCTGTTCAGAAACAGCAGCAGGCGGTCGCCGGGCCGTGCGCCCAGCTGCTGCAGGTGATGCAGGACGCCCAGCGCACGCTCATACAGCTCGCCATAGCTGATCGTGCGCGCCTCATGCTCGCCCTCGTGAAAGGTGATGGTGCGATCAGCAGCGCGATTGGCCTGCAGCAGCCCGGTCAGCGTAGTGGCATTCATTGAAGGGGTGATTCTAGCCTAGCGCGAACGGTGGGCGTGGGGCGACGAAGCCATCATAATGGGCGCCATGGGAAAAGTTGTCCTGGCGATAGCGTGTCTGGCGGCGCTCGCGGCCTTTGCGGTGGCGCAAGTCGTGCTGGGCTGCCTGGGCCTGGCGCAGCTGGCGGGTGCCCCCGGCGCGCTGCTCGGCGTCGCGATCTGGCTGTTGCTGGGCTGGCGGTTGCCGTTGCAGATCGGCGCTTTCTGGGGCGCGCTGGGCCTGTGGCACTGGCCGTGGCTGGCGGCGCTGGTGTTTGCCGCACCGCGCGAGTTGTTGATGATCCCAGGGCTGGTTTCGCGGCTGATTGCCCGGCTCCGTCATCCGCCGCCGGTCTGGCGTAGCGCGCCTGTCAAAGGACGCTCCTGATGTTGCTGCGTTACAGCCTGCCGCGCGTGCCGAAGCGGGGTTATGGACTGGGCAATGAACTCATTCCCTGGGCGCGTGCCTTCCTGGCATCCGAGGTGCTGAACGCCACGCTGCTGCCGCCGGCTTTCGGCCTGAACCGGCGTCCCTACTGGCGGCATTTCCGTACTGCGGCTGATGACTGGGTCTATCGCCGCGCGCTGCCGAGGATTTTTCCGGCGGTGGAGTTCAACGAAGCCGACTACCTCGAGCACGGCGGTGGCGATGTGGTCATGGCCCTGCGGAGTTTCGCCGTGGCGCACCGGCTGCATGAGCGCAGCATGTACGTGCTGGTCACCCAGGGTATGTGGGGCGGCTTTCATCATATCCAGGCGGCGCGCGATTTCATCCGCGCCACGCTCTATCGCAGCCGCTACGCGGCCCGCAACCTGCTGCAGTTGCGCTCGCGCATCGATCCGCACAGGATTCTGGTCGCCATGCACGTGCGCCTCGGCGATTTCGCGCCGCCGCGAGCGGCTGGCGACTACCACAGCAGCTGGAATGTCTCGCTGCCGATCGACTGGTTCTGCAACATTGCGGCTGAATTGCAGCGTGCCTATGCGGATCGCTGGCAGCTGCTGGTGATCAGTGATGGTTCGCCCGAACAACTGCAGCCGCTCATCGGCGCGTTCCCGTGCATTATTACCGCTGACCTGGCGCACGGCGATTGCTCGGACGCGCTGGCACTGGCGGGTGCGGACCTGCTGGTCTGTTCCACCTCCTCCTACAGCTGGTTGGCCGCATTCCTCTCGGAAGCGCCGTACCTGTGGTTTGCGCCAAACCTGCATGTACATGCCGAAGGCTGCCAGACACTGGGCGATGCGCCGGCGGGTCCGACACCCTACGATCCCAAGCAGATTGCCGTGCGACATTACCTGGGCGAGGGCACTGCGGCGCACTGGCGCGGCACCGGTGTTGGCAGCGGCGCGCGTATCCCGCACAGCGTGCTCGAAGCGGTGGAGCGTCATCATCGCTATGGGCGCTGGGAAAGCGACCTGGTGCGCGGCGGCGCAGCGCCGGTGGACGCCGGCGCGAGCCAGTCGTGAGCGAGGCGCACAAACCCAAACAGAGCGATGTGCAGCTGGGCGTCTATCGCCAGGTGCGTATGCCCGGCCGGCACATGAGCCGCCTGCGCCGCGTCGCCTACCGATACCTGGCGCCATTTATGGCGGGCCTCATCCGCCTGTGGTGGCGCAGTGCCCGGGTCGTCAGGGTCGTGGGTGAAGAACACCTCGACGCGGTGCTGGAGCGGCATCCTGCGTTTCTGCCGGTGTACTGGCACCAGCATCATCTGTTCTGCGCCCAGTACCTGCTGGCGCAGCAACGCACGCGCGCGCTGCGCACCGGGTTTCTGATCAGCCCGTCGCTCGATGGCGAGCTGGGCGCCATGATCATGCGGCGGCTCGGTGGCCATGTGATTCGCGGCTCCTCGACGCGCACCGGAGCGCTGGCGATGAAGGAATATTTCCAGGCCCTGATGCGCGAGCGGGTCTCGCCGGTGCTCAACCCGGATGGACCGCGCGGCCCACGATTTCGCTGCAAGCCAGGCGCGATCCTGCTGGCGCAGATGTCCGCCCGCGAGATCGTGCCGCTGGCCTACGCTGCCTCGCACGCCTGGCTGGTGCATTGGGATAAATTCGTGCTGCCGTGGCCCGGCGCACGCATCGCGATCGCCATCGGCGCGCCGCTGACAGTGCCGCGAGGCACCAGTGCCGCAGGTTTCGAAGCCATTCAGCACGATCTGGAAAGCCGCTTGCATGAGACATATCGGGCCGCCAAAGCAGCGCTGAGCTGACAATCGGGCAGGAAAGTTTCTCAGGAATCGCTGGCACTTAGCTTGCCTTCCTGCGGCGCTGTGGGAGAATTCAGAGCTAATGAGAAAGCCGCCCATGGCCTTTGTTGGCGACCACACCGCCTCGGATGTGCTCGCGCCGCAGTTCTGGACCGGGCGCCCGGAGCGCGTCCTGCCCGGGCTGGATGTGGCGTGCACCAAGATCGCGGTCGATTTCCAGAACCTGCAGCGGCACAACGCCGATGAGTGCATTCGCCAGAGCCTGACGATTCTGCGTGAGTCGACCGGTGCCGATGGCGCGTTCAGCGCGTTCTTCGATGCCAGCGGCAGCTACGTCGAATCCGTCATGATCGCCGACGGCTCTTTCGCGCAGTGCCATCCCGAGGGCCTGCGTGGCGTGCCGCTCAATCGCCTGCCCTATATCGCGGCGCGCTCCGACCATCTGCGGCTCAGCGAGTTTCGCGATACCGCCACGCCACGGCGCGAGCAAGGCGTGGACGCCGGCCTGCTCTCAGAACTGTCGATCGGCGCGGCACTGCTGGTGAATTTTCGCATTCGCGGCCGTAGCGCCGGGCTGCTGGGTCTGGTGTACGGCCTGCCGCGCGGCGCGTTTGACGTCAATCTGCAATTGTTGCTCAAGCTGCTGGGCAGCAGCCTGGCCGCCGGTCTCGAGCGCGTGCGCATGAGCCTGGCGCTCGAGCGCCTGGAGTCGCGCGCGCAGCTGGCGGAACTGGCCGCCAACGATGGTCTATGGGATTTCGACGTCGAAGCGCAGCAGACCTATTTCTCGCCGCGCTGGCGCACGATGATGGGTTACGACACGGTCGAGCTGAAGAGCGATTTCGACTGGCGCACGCTGGTGCATCCGGAAGACGCCAACAAGGTGCAGAACGCGGTCCGCGACCACGTGGCCGGCAAGACGCCGATGTTCGAGAGCACGCACCGCATGCGTCACCGCAGCGGCGAGTGGCGCTGGGTCATGAGCCGCGCCAGGGCCACGCTCGATGCGCATGGCAGGCTGCTGCGGCTGGTGGGCGTGGAGCTCGACATCACCGAGCGTAAACTCTATGAGGAGGCGCTGTTTCGCGAGAAGGAAAGCGCCCAGATCACGCTGCAATCCATCGGCGATGGCGTGGTCACGACCAATGCCGCCTCGGTGATCGATTACATCAACCCGGTCGCCGAGCAGCTCACCGGCTGGCGCCTGGAAGACGCGATGGGCAAGCCGGTCGAGGAAATATTTCGCGCGTTTCATGAAGAGACCTGCGAGCCACTGGAAAATCCGCTCACCGTGGCGATCCGGCGCGCGCGCTCGATCAAATCGGTGCGGCCGATGCTGTTGATCCGGCGCGATGGCAATGAGTTGTATGTCGAGAGTACGGCAGCGCCGATTCGCGACGGCGGCGGCCGCACCGCCGGTGGCGTGCTGGTGTTCCACGATGTCAGTGAATCGCGTGAACTCAACCGCCGCCTGAGCTATCACGCCAGTCACGATCTGCTCACCGGCCTGGTCAACCGGCGTGAATTCGAGAACCGGCTGGAGCGCGCACTCAAGAGCGCCAAGGCACGCGAGTCGTCCTATGCGCTGTGCTACCTCGATATTGACCAGTTCAAGATCGTCAACGACAGCTGCGGCCACAGCGCCGGTGACGCGCTGCTCGGTCAGGTGGGCGCGCTGCTCAAGTCAAAGGTGCGCTGGCGCGACACGCTCTCGCGGTTGGGCGGCGATGAGTTTGGCATTCTGCTCGAGAGCTGCTCGCTCGATGAGGCGATGCGCATGGCCGAAACGCTGCGCGAGGCGGTGCGTAACTTCCGCTTTACCTGGGAAGAGCGCGTGTTCCGGCTCGGCGCCAGCATCGGCGTGGTGCCGATCACCGCCGACAACGAAGACGTGGCCTCGATCATCTCGGCGGCCGACAGTGCCTGCCAGGCCGCCAAGGAGCAGGGTCGCAACCGGGTGCACAGCTTTGCCGAGAACGACATCGAACTGATGCGCCGGCGGCGCGAGATGCAGTGGGCGGCGCGCATCAATGCTGCGCTCGAGGAAGGGCGTTTCGAGCTGTTTCGCATGACCATTCAGCCGCTGCAGAAGCCTGAAACCGGCGCCCACTACGAACTGCTGCTGCGCATGCGCGATGAGGCTGGCCGCATCGTCTCGCCGGATAATTTCATCGTCGCCGCCGAGCGTTACGGCATCACCCCAAGCATCGATCGCTGGGTAATTGAAAACGCCTTTCGCTGGCTGGTTTCGGAAGCCGATGAGCGTGAGCGGCTGACGCTGTGTTCGATCAATCTCTCGGGCCAGAGCCTGGGCGATGACAAGTTTCTGCCCTTTGTCATCGATCAGTTCCAGAAGAGCGGCATCGATGCCAGCAAGATCTGTTTTGAAATTACCGAGACCGCAGCGGTCGCCAGCTTCTCGCAGGCCAACCGCTTCATCCATGCGCTCAAGGAGCTGGGCTGCAAGTTTGCGCTCGATGATTTTGGCACCGGGCTGTCCTCGTTCGGCTATCTCAAGCACTTCCCGGTGGATTTCCTCAAGATCGACGGCAGCTTCGTGCGCGAGATTCTGCATGACCCGATCGATCGCGAGATGGTCCGCTCGATCAACGAGATCGGGCATCTGACCGGCAAGCAGACCATCGCCGAATTTGCCGAGAATGCCGAGATCATCCAGATGCTGACCAGCATCGGGGTGGATTTTGCGCAGGGCTACGGGATCGGGATGCCGCAGCGGGTGCTCAAGGCGGTCAACAGCTGAGGGCGGTCAGCGCGGCGTGGCGCGTCCGACGCCGGTGCGTATGCGTCGTCCCCCGCAATGTGGTCGGGCGCCGCCCCTGCGGGGCGGGACCTCGCGTGCTTCGCGGTCGAAACGGCTTGTTGTCTTGTAGTGACGTGTCGATCGGTACTGCGTTTCGCCTGCGCTCGCGGCGAGGCGCCCTCCAACACATTGCGGGGGACGACGCACACGCGCCGGCGTCGAACGCGCCACGCTGTGGTGGCGGCGGTCAGGCGGTGGCGCTCGGGGGCCGTTGCGCGCGCTGCGCGCGCGGTCACTGGGGCAGCGTGTAGGGGAGAGGCAACGAACGGCAGGAAATCAACGCGGCGCCCGAAGATGCCGTGGTGTCCGGAATGTCTGGAGTGGTGGAC
>JBAVRE010000092.1:0-5934 GCA_049694695.1 Steroidobacteraceae bacterium
GCACAGCACCGCCATCTGCTCGCCATCGAGCAACCGGGCGACAAAACGCATCCTTTCGTCCATTTTGCAACACTCCTGCCAGGGCATTTGCGTCTCCTGCAAATGCCGGAAAGTGTTACCTATGTGCCAGGAAGGTTCTGTAACCTATGTGCTAGGCAGCACAAAACTCGGTTAATCGCTTAGCGCTGGCAGCTGCCCATCGCCGAGACTCAACCCGCACCAAGTGGCAAATAGAGTTGCCGGGTTTGCGTGTCGCACAGGCGAAATCCGAATTTGCGGTAGAACGCTCCGGCGGCGGCATCCTTGGCCTCCACAACGACCGCGTAGACCCCGAGGGTGCCTCTGGTCTGCAGGACTCGCTTGATCGCATTCTGCAGGAGCAATTCACCGAGACCCCGCCCGCGTGCCGAAGCTGTTCCCGCCAGTCGACCGATTCGCACTGCTGGAATCGGGTAGGTCGGCAAGCCTTTTCGATCTTCGTCCGTCAGTTTCTCGAAGGATAGGGCGGCCGCACTCAATGAGTAAAAGCCAAGAATTCGCGTTGGGTCATCGGTGTCGATCAGTACGAACGTTGTCGCAATGCCCTTGGCGCGATGCTGGGTCGCGAGACCTTTAAGATACCGATTCAGTACCTCGACCCCACAGTCGAAGCCAGCGCGATCGTGCTGCCTCGGCTCGAGCTCCTGGACCGCGAGAACCATCTTAGACGCCGAGTACTTCACCTTTCTTCATCGCCCGACTTAGCGCGGCGTTCGGTGCGAACGGCTTGCTGAGTGCCGCAAGAAAGCGCCTTGATTCGCTCGCTGAAAGTATCGACAACGACTCAGCTGCGACCGTTCTATCGGCCTCTCGCAGTACGGCTGTGCGTACGAAAGCTGCCAATGGCAGACCAGCCATGGACGCAGCACGATCAATGCGTTCCCTGTCTCGCGCTGATAGGCGCAGATCAAGGCGTGCGGTGGCGGGCATATGTAAACTCCGCAATCATTTATGTACGGTAGGCTACCGTACAAATATCCACGCGCACAACTTGAATCGGATGCAGTGTGAGACAGGACCGATAGCCGGCTGGTGCGCGTGGGAATCGCCGACAAGTGGCGGCCGATTCACTGCCGCAGAGCACGACTCCAGGCCTCGGGCGGCCACAGAAGGCGACTGGCTGGCGAACCGGGGCCGTGAGTTTGCGGGAAATCTGCGGGAACAGGTCCTGCCATGTGATGCCTTGTCATGACAAATGGAACGGACGTCACGCGAATTAGTACCTAAATATCAATAACCTACCAAACGTGGCACGCATCTAGGAACCGGAGGGTAGGGAGTTCGAATCTCTCCAGGCGCGCCAGCTGAGCACACAGTCGATGCGCTAACAGAGCCATGTGCTCCGTCGAGTCATGCGCTTGGCGCGACGCGCCTAACCTTCGTGTTGACCTGAGTGATCGGGTTAATCACCTTAGGTACCGGCGTCGCTTTCCAGCGCGAAATTCTGGCAAACTCGCGACAGATCCGACCGGAACACGCAACCGACCGCGGTAAGTGCCCTCCATACTTCTGCGAGCAACAAACTCGGGGGCGGCTGCGCACCTGCGTCGCTGAATCCGGTGATGGGGCCGGATAACTTCACTCGTCAGAGGTGAGTCATGAGCGCCGTAACTGCATTAAAAAAATTGAGCAGCCACCACCGCATCGCCGGCGAGTTGCGCCGCGCGAGCGGGAGCAACAGCCTTGCGGTCATCGACCCGGCCACCGAGGAGCGCATCGGCGAAATCGTCGAGGCCACGCCGGCGGAGCTCGAGGCAGCCGTGGCCGCCGCCAATGCGGCGCAACGCGGCTGGTCGAAGGTCAACTATCACCGCCGTGCCGAGCTGCTGCATGAGGTCGCGCGACGCATCATGGCGGCGCGACCTCTGGTCGCCGAGATGATGACCCGCGAGATGGGCAAACCGTATAAGGAGTCCGCCGACGAGACTTCCTGGTCGGCGAGCGCCGTCGACTACTACGCGGAGGTCGCCCGCCATGACAACGGTCGCGTGCTCGGCCCGACGGTCGACGGCCAGTTCCACTTCACGACCAAGGACCCATTGGGCGTCGTCGTGATCATCCTGCCGTTCAACTATCCTCTGTGCCTGCTGTGCTGGCAGGCGGCGGCGGCCCTCGCGAGCGGCAATGCGGTCATCATCAAGCCGTCCGAGCAGACGATGCTGACGACCCTGCAGTTCATCGCGGCGTTCGATGCGTTGCCGCCGGGCCTGGTACAGGTCCTGGCGGGCGGGGGTCCGGTGGGGCGCGGCCTGGTGGAGCACCCGGGTACTGACATGGTTGCCTTTACCGGCGGCATCGAGACCGGGCGAGTGGTCGCCGAAGCCTGCGGACGGCTCTACAAGCGTGCCCTGATCGAAACCTCGGGCAATGACCCCTACATCGTCATGCCCTCGGCACCGATCGAGATCGCGGCCCGCGGCGCCGCGTTCGGTGCCTTCCTCAACTGCGGCCAGGTGTGCGCAGCGGCGGAGCGCTTCTACGTGCACGAGAGCGTTCACGACCAGTTTGTCGAGCGCCTCGTCCACCACGCGCGCCAGGTGCGCATTGGTAACGGGCTCGACCACGTCGATATGGGTCCGCTCGCCTCGAAGCGCGAGCTCGATCGATATCTGCGCGTGCTCGAGCTCGCCAAGTCGGAAGGCGCGAAAGTGCTGACCGG
Organism: Steroidobacteraceae bacterium; assembly: GCA_049694695.1. Lineage (GTDB taxonomy): Bacteria > Pseudomonadota > Gammaproteobacteria > Steroidobacterales > Steroidobacteraceae > FEN-1191. Next base: position 2,699 of record JBAVRE010000092.1, read on the forward strand.
TGGCGGGCGGCCCGCTGGACTGACGAAGGGCTGGTTCGTGGACGCGACCGTGCTCGGGCAGGTGTCCCCTGCGGCCGCGATCATGAATAACGAAAGCTTCGGCCCGGTTGCCCCGGTCTGCCGGGTGCGGAATTTCGAAGAGGCGCTCGAACTCGCCAACCGCTCGCGCTACGGGCTCGGCGCGACGATCTATACCAAGGACCTCGACGAATCCATGCGCGCCGTCAACGAACTGCAGGCCGGCATGGTGTGGGTGAACGCGCCGCTCCTCGACAATGACGCGGGGCCGTTCGGCGGGCGCAAGCAATCCGGCATGGGACGGCAGCTGGGCGCCGAGGGCCTCGACACTTTTCGCCATACCAAGCTCGCAATGATCGATCCGGCCGCAAATCCGCACGATTTCTGGTGGTTCCCGTACGCCGATGGCGAAGCATTTCCGGGCAAACAGCGTGAGTGATTCCCGGATCCGCGCCGGCGGGACGGTGACTGCGGAGCTGGCGCCGGAGCTTGAGGCTCGGCTCGCGGCGGTCGAGGCGCACGGGGCCGGCGCTGACTTCGACCGCGCCAGCTGGGTGTGGATGCTGCTCCTCGGCGTGGTGCTTCCGGCCGTGCTGCTGGCGGTGGGCTGGTGGCTATGAGCGGAGCGTCACGGGCCCCGGCGAACGAGACCGCGTGGCCACTGTTGCCAGCCGAGCGGACCTGGAGCCCGCTGCGCCTCGCGGTGACACTGGTGACGGCATCGGCGGCGACGTGGTGTTACCTCATCGGGGAGTCAGTCGGCCAGTACCTCGGCTTCGTGCAAGGGGCCCTGGCGCTGACCGCCGGCTGCATGATCGGGATGCTGCTGGTGCTGCTCGCCGCGGGGCCGGCGTCGGCGCGCTTCGGGATCGATTCGATCGCCGGCACCAAGCCGCAGTTTGGCGCGCGCGGCTGGGTCGTGCCCGCAGCGCTCCAGGCGGTCTCAATTATCGGCTGGAACTCGCTGCTGATCATCTTCTTCGCAAAATCGGCCACACAGCTCGCGATCGTCCTGGGCCTGGTGTCGCCCGGCTCGGTCAGCGCCACGCTCGTGCCGCTGCTGACGCTGCTCGCCTGCGGCATCATCTTTGTCGTCCTGCGGCGCGGCGCGCGCGGCGTTTCAGCGGTGTCGAACGTGCTCGTCGCGCACGTATTCGTCGGGCTGTGGATGCTCTACCTGCTGGTGTCGCGTCGCTGGCCCGAACTCATCTCGGCCCACCCCGCAGCCGCGAGCCCGGACCGGCTCTGGAATTACACGACCGGAGTCGAGCTCGGCATCACGACGACGCTGTCCTGGTGGCCGTATATCGGAGCGATGATCCGGATGGCTCCGAGCGGGCGCGCAGTCGTGCTGCCGGTCATGCTCGGCATGGGGGCACCGGTGCCGCTGCTGAGCCTGATCGGCCTGGCGGGCGTGCTGGTGCTGAAATCGTCCGACCCGTCGCAATGGCTGCGCACGGTCGGCGGTCCGACCTACGCCCTTATCTCGCTGGCGTTTGTGGCGGCGGCCAATTTCGGCACCGCGATCGCCGGCATCTATGCCTCGACCATCGGGCTGCGTAACTTCACGAAGCTTGAAAAGCGATCCTGGACGACGCTGCTGGCGATAACGATCGCACCGGTAGCCCTGGTCGGGATGTTCATTCCGGAGCTGTTCTTCGCTAAATTCGGCAGCTTCCTGGCACTCATCGGCGTCGTTTTCGCCCCGCTCTGCGGCATCCAGATCGCTGACTACTATCTGCTGCGCCGGCGCCGGATCGACGTGCGCGCGCTGTACCTCGATGGTCCCGGCGCGCCCTACTACTATTGGTATGGCATCAACCCGGTCGCACTGGCCGCGCTCGCGGCCGGGTGCCTGGCCTACGTCGCGCTCCTCAATCCGCTCACCTATGCGTCCTTCGGGCCCTACCGGTACCTGACCGCGTCGCTCCCGTCGACCATCGTCGCGGCGCTCGTCTACCTGGCAGCCAGCCGACTGCGGGAGCGTTTCGTTGGCTGACGCCAGGAACCCTGAGTCCAACGCCGCGCTTCCGGCTCGTGCCCGGGTCGTCATTATCGGTGGCGGCGTCATCGGCTGCTCGATCGCGTATCACCTCGCCAGGCTCGGCTGGCGCGACGTGATCCTGCTCGAGCGCAAGCAGCTGACCTCGGGCACGACCTGGCACGCCGCGGGCCTGCTGACCACGCTGCGCGACACCGAGACGCAGACCAGGCTCGCGAAGTACACGCAGGACCTTTATCGCAAGCTCGAAGCGGAGACCGGACAGGCCACGGGGCTGATCGACTGCGGCTCGATCCAGCTCGCGATGAGCGCCGACAAGGCCGAGGAGATGCGCCGCGGCTTTCACATGGCGGCGAGCTTCGGCGTCGAGGCTCACGAAATCAGTGCCGCCGAGGTCCAGACCCTCTGGCCGCTGGCCGATGTCAGCGATCTCGAAGCGGCTTTCTATTTCCCGAATGATGCCCGCGTCAACCCGACCGACGTCACGCAGGCGCTCGCGAAGGGTGCCCGTCAGGGCGGCGTGCGGATCTTCGAACACACGCCGGTGACGGGCATTCAGAGTGCCGGTGGACGCGTGACCGGCGTGCGTACGCCAAACGGCGACATCGAGGCCGAGTACGTCGTCAATTGCGGCGGCATGTGGGCGCGGGCGATCGGCCGTATGGCCGGCGTCAATGTGCCGCTCCAGGCCGCCGAGCATTACTACCTGATCTCGGAGCCGATCGCGGGCGTCCACCCGAAGCTGCCGATCCTGCGGGACCCGGGCCGCTCAGCGTACATTCGCGAGGAAGCCGGCAAGCTCATGGTGGGCCTGTTCGAGCGTTCGGCGCGACCGTGGGGGCAGGAGGGCATTCCGGAGGATTTCAGCTTCGGCGAAATTCCGCCTGACTGGGATCGCATGTACCCGCACATCGAGCGCGCGATGCAGCGTGTGCCGTGCCTGCTCGAGACGGGCATCAAGCTGCTGTTCTGCGGGCCGGAGTCCTTCACGCCGGACCACAATTACCTGATGGGGGAGGCACCGAACCTGCGCAACTTCTTCGTCGCGGCCGGCTTCAACTCGCTCGGTATCCTCTCCGGCGGCGGCGTCGGCCACGTCATGGCGCGGTGGATCGTCGAGGGCCATCCGCCGATGGATGTCTGGTCGGTGAACCTGCGGCGCACGCACGCCTGGCAGGACAACGACCGCTTCCTGCTCGATCGCACCGTGGAGGCG
>JBAVRE010000093.1:0-1720 GCA_049694695.1 Steroidobacteraceae bacterium
GCGGAGGGCGTTTTCGCACAGGTTCCAGAGTATCTGCTGCAGCTGGCTGATATCGACGCGCACTTCGAGTTCGCTGCCCGTGACCTGCAGGGCAAAGTCCGCCAGCGAGCACTGGGTGGTGGCGCAAAAGTCTGCACGGAAGCGCTCGCACCATTCCGGCAGCATTACCAGCTCGGGGTGCGGTGCCTCGCGGCGCGAGAGCCGCAGCACGTTGTCGATGATGCCGCTGACGCGCTGCGCGTTGCTGCGCATGATTTCGGTGAGGCGCGTTTCGGTCGGACCGATGCCAGCGCTTTCCGCCAGCAGTTGCGCGGCGTGACTCATGGCGCCGACCGGGTTGCGAATTTCATGCGCGATGCTGGCAGTGAGCCGGCCGAGCGCCGCCAGTTTCGATTGCTGGATGCGCGCCGCCAGCGCGCCCTTGTCTTCGAGAAACACCAGTACCGGTGCGGGCTCGTTGGCGCCCAGGGGCGCGAAGTGCGGTTCGATCACGCGCGCGCCGTCGACCGAGGCAAAAGTGCCGGCGGGTTCGGCGCCAACGCGCGTTGTGTCGTGTGGCGCCTCGTGCGCTGCATCGTGCGGCGCCTCCTGCCGGCGCCAGGTGGTCAGCAGGTACAACAGGCGCGGCGAAACTTCGCCCAGCAGCGCCCCCGGCACCGCCGCCGCGTCGCCCAGCAGCTGCGCCGCCGACTCGTTGATGAGCCGAATCCGATCACCGGGATCGACCACCAGGATGCTCTCGCGCAGCCGTTGCACGATAAATTGCGAGAGTTGCGCCATGTTGGCCAGGTCCACTTCCTGTTTGCGTACCTGGGCCTCACTCTCGCGCAGCCGCCTGGCCACCGGCCAGGCTGAGGCGGCGACCAGGAAAACAATGGTGCCCATGACGCCGGCGAGCGGATAGTCCGACTCGGTGGCAATAGCGGAGAGTTGCGCCGCAATCTGCTGGGCCAGGATCGCGAGCGCGGCGATGGCGGCGACCACCAGCGCCTCGCGGCCAATAGCCAGCAGCGCCATCGAGGCGACCGGAATCACGAACAGGATGCCAAGGTTGCTGGCAACACCGCCGCTGGCATACATCAGCAGGCCCAGGGAACCCGAATCGATCAGCGTGTGCGTCAATACCAGCGTGCGCCGCCCGGGCCAATGTCGCCGGCCGGCCAGGGTCAGCAGCACACCCAGCAGGAAATAGACGCCGAGTATCCACAGAAACAGCTCCGGTCGCGCACCGCCAAAGGCCGGGGCCGGCAGGGTCAGTTTGTGTACGGCCAGCAGCACCACCACGGCCAGCAAACGGTACAGATTGGCGAGGCCGACAATGCGCCAGGCCAGATCAGTGGGTGTCGCATCGCCGGGCGAAGCGCGCTCAGGCAGCGGATTCATTTCGCCAAGGTAGCATCCGCGCCGGGTTTCCGCGACAATCGCCGCCCTTCACGCCAGGGTTTGCCGATGAATCTGCACGAATATCAGTCGAAGAAAATACTTAGCGCCTATGGCGTGCCGGTGCCGGCCGGCCAGGTGGCCGCCAGCGCCGCTGAAGCCGAGGCCGCGGCGCAGGCTTTGGGCGGCGCGCTCTGGGTGGTCAAGGCCCAGGTGCACGCCGGCGGCCGCGGCAAGGCAGGCGGCGTCAAGGTGGCGCGTGATCTGGCAGCGGTACGCGCGGCGAGCAGCGGCATGCTGGGCCAGCGCCTGGTCACCAAGCAGACCGGTGCCGCGGGGC
>JBAVRE010000094.1:0-7422 GCA_049694695.1 Steroidobacteraceae bacterium
ACACCTTATCCTAAATGGTTCAAACTTTTCACTTCCCAATGGCTGCCCGTGGCGAACGGCGGCTCCGGGTCAACTTGACCCATTGGACGGTCGACCGTAGCAAGGAATCCCGAACGGCCGGAACTAGTGGACTGTAACAGCTGATGTGGCAGTAATGCGCTTTGTCGGGTCGAAGTACTTCCACTTCACTGTTCTGGGCGCTTGGTTGTAATGGCGGATGTAGCGCATGAGTTTTCTCTTCAGGTCGGACACGGAAGTGAACACGCCGCGAGCAATGACATCGCGTTCGATCTTGGCGAACCACAGCTCGACCTGGTTGAGCCAAGAGGAGTACGTTGGGGTGAAGTGCAAATGAACCGCCGGATGGGCCTCCAGGAAGCTGGCTACCTGCGCGGTCTTGTGCGCCGAGAGGTTGTCGGCGATGACATGGATTTCTTTGCCGCGCCGCTGGTTGATCACGATATCGGTGAGGAAGGCGACGAACTCGGCCGAGGTGTGGCGCGCAGCGGTCTTACCCAGTACTTCACCCGTGCGGGTGTTGAAGGCCGCGTACAGCGAGAGCGTGCCGTGGCGGTAGTACTCGAAGCCGTGCCGCTCCGCTCGCCCGGCAGACAGCGGCAGCACCGGATCGAGCCGATCCAGCGCCTGGATGGCGGTCTTTTCATCGACGCAAAACACCGCAGCATGCTGCGGCGGGTGCAGGTACAGGCCGATGATATCGGCCGCCTTGGTCTCAAAGTCCGGGTCGTCCGAGGCCATATAGCCCTCAAGCCGATGCGGTTGCAGCGCATGTTTGCGCCATACCCGGGCCACCATCATGTGCGAGATGCCCAGCTGCTCGCCCAGTCGCCGAGTACTCCACTGCGTCGCACCGTCCAGCGGCTTGCGCTTGACTGTCCACTCCAGGATGCGCGCCTCCAGCCTCGGCGTCAGCGTGCTGGCTACCTGACCGGCATGGCGCGAGAACAGTCCGGCCAGCCGCTCCTCGGCAAAGCGCTTGCTCCAGCGGTCAATGAACGCATCGTTGCAGTCGAGCTTGTCGCGGATCTCGGCCCACGTATGACCCGCCTCCAGCAGCAGAACCAACCGTGCCCGTCGCGCATCGTCGGCGCGGCCCGCTCGGCTCGCTACTCGGTGGTCCAGTTCCATGCGTTCAGCCTTCGACAGGGTGATCGTGTTCATGGACACGATCATACTCCCTTTTCAGTTGTTACAGGCCACTAGTTTGTGCGTGAGCCTCATTTGCGCCGGTCTAGCGTGCGCCGAAGAGGCGGTCGAACTCGAAGAAGTCGTCGTGACCGGTAGTCACCTTCACGGCGTAAAAGTCGCTGGTTCCAAGCCGACCGTCATCGATCGCGCGCAGATCGATGCCAGCGGCTACGCGCGGATCGAGGATGTGCTGGCGACCGTGACCCAGAACTCCAATCGGACCAATGCCGCCACTCGCGATGGAGATGAGGTCAACAACTACGATAACCGTGGCGCCGAAGTGCAACTGCGCGGTCTGGGGCTCGGCACCACCTTGACGCTGGTGAACGGCCTGCGCCAGGGAGCCAGTGGGTATCAGGGTTCGTTCGTTGATATTTCAAGCATTCCGGCCTCGGCTGTCGAGCGCATCGAGATTCTGCCCGAGGGTTCCTCCGCGCTTTATGGGTCAGACGCCATCGGCGGCGTCGTGAATATCATCCTCCGCAAAAACTTCGCAGGCTTCGAAGCGCGCGTGCGTGGATCGACTGCAGGCGGCGATGCCACCGAGCGGACCCTCGCCGGGCTCTGGGGCTACGCCGGGTCGGACGGGCACGTGCTGTTCGGCTTTCAATATGACGACAGCCGTGCCCTGGCATGCAACGCAAGGGCCTATTGCGCCGCCAATGGTGATTTTCGGCGCTTTGGCGGCAGCGACCGACGCGGTGTCGGCGGCAATCCGGGCACTATTCTCGATCCTGTCACCCGGGAGCCGATAGCAGCCATCCCGCGCGGCCAGGATGGGTCGAATCTCACGGTCTCGCAGCTGATTCCGGGCGCTGTTAATTACACCAACGCTGTCATCGACAACGACATCCTGCCCCAGCAGAACATGCGCAGCGCCTTTTTGAGTGCCACCTATACCTTGTCGAGCCACTGGAACATTTCAGTCGACGGCCGCTACTCATCGCGCGCCTTTGAGTCCACGTTGCCACAACTGGCCGACAACTTTTACGTGCCAGCCGGAAATGCCTTCAATCATCTTGGCGGCCCGGTACGGGTGGCCTACGATTTCACCGCGGACGTCGGGCCAGTTGTCGACAACGGTCGGACTGACACCTCATCCATATCGCTGGGCATCAAGGGCGCGCTGCCCCGAGGATGGCAGCTGCACCTCTCCACCGCCTTTTCGGAATCGAGCACGCATTTTCTACAGTATAACAACCTCAACATCGATGCCATTGACGCCGCACTCGGCAGCGCCGACCCTGCCACCGCGCTCAACCTCTTTGGCGATGGTTCGCACAGTCCTCCCGCGGTGCTCGCGGCGTTGCGAAATCAAAGCGTCCCTTTGGCCTATCCGGACAAATTCATCACCACCATGGCGAGTGTCATCGCCGATGGGCCGCTGTTCAAGGGACCTGCGGGCGCGATCCGCCTTGCTGCTGGTGGCGACTTCCGCCGCGAGCATTCCCTGGGTTTCAACATTGGGTTGAACCCCGAGAACCGGGGCAGAGACGTTGCCGCCGCGTTCGCAGAACTCGCGGTGCCGCTCGTGGCTTCCCAGGCGGGCTCTACCGCGGACCGCCTGGCCCTGTCGCTTGCTGGTCGGTATGACCGCTACAGCGATGTTGGCAGTACGTTCAATCCCAAGGTGGGCGTGAGCTGGCGGCCGCTCCGCACCTTTGGGCTGCGCGGCAACTGGGGCACATCATTCCGAGCGCCACCGTTCGGTTGGTCGAGTCCCAACCTGGTGGGAGATGGCGAAGTCGTTTTGGTCAATGATCCGACCTCGCCCAGCGGGAAATCACTCGCACTTGCGCTATTCGGTCCAAACAAGGATCTGCGGCCGGAGACGTCCACGGCCTGGTCTGTCGGCGCGGACCTCGCGCCGCCGGCTGCACCGAACCTATCGCTGTCCGTGACCTACTTCAGCATCGACTACAAGGGAAAAGTCCGCAATGCAGGTCCGAGAGTAGCGGACTTTCTCAGCTTTGAGGCGCAACTCGCCTCGTTGATCACGCGCAATCCGACGCAGGCGCAGCTCGACGCCGCCTGCAAAGAAGTCAGGAGATTTTACGGTACCGGCAATTGCAGCGATCCGATCACTGTCATTCTCGACGGCCGGTTCCTGAATCTGGCCCGCATCAATACACGCGGCGTGGATGTTGCTCTGGACTACGCCATCGACACCGCAAGAGGCAAGTGGGCATACGGCCTGAATGGCACCTATACCTACATCCTGAGCCAGCAAATCACGCCCACGTCGCTGGTCTACGACGTTGTCAACACGGTCGGCAACCCCTTGAAGCTGCGCTGGGCCACACACCTGTCGTGGTCGTTCAAGGGCTGGAACATCCTGACGACCGTCAATTACAGTGGCGCCTACCAGGATCCCAGCGCCGTGCCAGCGCGCGGCGTGGGCTCGTGGACAACGGTCGATCTGAATCTTGGCTACCGCCTCGACGGTGGGCAGGGTTGGTTCGCCAACACGCAGTGCAATTTCGGCATCAACAACCTCTTCGATCAATCTCCTCCCTTCGTCGATCAATTCGACTCGTACGCCGGCGCGTTGGGCTACGACGCTGCCAACGCCTCGCTCATGGGACGACAGGTCAGCCTGCAAGTCGTGAAACACCTGGGACGATGACTTAAGGGCTCGGCACCTACTCCAGGCGTCTCGGCCGGTGTTTCGGCCGCGTTCCCGCATTCTTCCGGAATTCGGGACCAAACCTTCCCGGAAGGTTCATGCAGGCGTCCCGCGCTTCGGCGACAACGATCCCCATCGGCAAACCACTGCAAGGGGATCATCATGTTGCGCCTTTTCGGATCTGTGACTGCCCTGGCCTTGCTCATGGTCGCGTGCGGGGGCGGAGGCGACGGCGCGGTCGGGGGTGGTACCGCCGGTGGCGGTACGGGCGGACGGCTGTCTGCGCCCCAAGACCTTCAATATTTTGTTGGCATCCCGGAAGTCGGCGTTACCTACGGCCCCTTCCCGCCGTTTGTCAGCGGCACGGTGACCGGATATTCCGTGAGTCCGGCGCTGCCGCCAGGTTTGGCGCTGGACCCCACCTCCGGCGTGATTTCCGGGACGCCGTTAGCAGCGTCCCCCGCAACAACCTACACCTTCACGGCGAGCAACGCAGGTGGTTCGGCGACAGTAGTCCTGACGTTGCCGGTGCTCGTACCACCCACTGTCACCTACACGAGTCCCGTGACCGCTACGATGGGTGTGGCACTCCCGCCGTTGGTTCCGATGCTGGGCGGCGATATAGATGCGCTTCTTATTCAACCAACGCTTCCGGACGGACTGACTTTCGATCCTGCGACCGGAATCGTGTCAGGCACTCCGAGCCGCGCGAGGGTAGCGGTCACCTATACCGTTACCGCCCGAAATGCAGGCGCATACGCGACAGCCGATTTGGTATTGGCCGTTGGTCCGCCACCGGCCGGCACTGCAGTCACCGGAGTGTTTCGCGATGAGACGGTGATCGGCCTGGGCTATGTGTCCGGCACCCACGGGGGCCTGACTGACACAATCGGCGCATTTACCTACGAAGAAGGTCAGAGCGTTTCGTTCTCCGTCGGTGCGGTGTCCATTGGCGCAATCCCCATAGCCAGGGCGCTGGTGACACCCATGGACCTGATTGCCAAAGGTACCGGGTCTTCAACCCGCGTCCTCAACGTCGTGCGATTTCTCATGATGCTGGACCAGGACGGTAACCCGAACAACGGAATCCAGATTTCAGCAGCCGTGACCGCAGCGGCGGCGAGCTGGGCGCCCGTGGACTTCGACACCGCGGACCTGCCCGCGACCCTCGGCTCGCTCATTCAGCAAGCCCGTGCCGCAGACGGCGTGTCTCACTTATTGCCCGATGCGGCCAGCGCGCAGGCACATCTGCGTACGGCGTTCTACTGCACTCACTCCGGTAACTACACCGGCACGTTTTTGGCGGAATCGACCCCCGGCCAACACAGTTCCTACATAGCGTGGGTCCTCCCCGACGGCGGCATGCACTCCCGCGCCTATGCCAGCGACAGCCTGGCAGGGTTCGATGTCCAGACGAACAACGCCGTGAGCGCGCTGCTCGATGGCACCTTCGCGCAGAGCGCCGCAAGTCCCAGCGTGAGCCTGGAGGGTTCTTTCGCTGACGCGTCCGTCCTCAAAGGCACATATCTGGCCGCTGCCGCGGGTAGTTTTCAGGCTGTTGCCGATACGAGCGTCGCTGCAACCTATAAGTTCACTGGGACCTACACAGAGACTTTTGCGGACTCAACGATAGGCGGCCCTTTCTCGGCGCCAATCCTTCTTGGGATGGATGCGTCGAACCAGGTTTCAGGCCTCGCCTTCGGCCTTCCCTACGGAGGCATCGCCGTCAACGGTCTCACCGGTACGGTGTTAGGCAACACGTTCACGGGAACGGCCAGCTACGTCTATCCGGGGAACGGGCGAAGCCACACGTTTCATTCTCCGGTCTCGGGTACTTACTCGAACACCGCTTCCGGAATCACATTCGACGGGCAGTTCACCTCGGCGTCGAGTCAGGAAACCGTCACGTTTTCAACGATCGGCTGCCGTGCGAACTAACGGAAGTGAACTGAACCATCGCTTACCAACCTATGATCAGGAGCTATTTCATGAAGACTATGTTTGTTCACACTCGTCAAGATCTACATGGAAGCGTACCGGCGTGGGTCCCAACGATGCTCTTCTGTGTCATCGCATTGTGCGCCGCTACACCACGCCCCAGTCTCGCACAGGCGGCTGAGACTGCGGACTCCTTGCCAGTAAAAGTCTATGTCGACTGCGCTGCGACCACCCGGGGCAACGGTAGTGCAACGCGTCCCTACTGGAGGGTTACGGACGCCCTCGAAAAGGCGCGTGCGCTGCGCCGTGGGAGCCCCAAACGCATCACCATTCGCGTCGCTCCTGGGATCTGCAGCGGCAACTTCGAGGCTCAGCCGACAGATCAGACCACGCGACCACCGGAGCTGTTGCCCCTTGTCCTAAACGTAGCCAACCTGACACTCCACGGCGCGGGCGTCATGGAATATGCCGAGGGCTTCCCCGTTGGCGCGCGCGCCGGAACCGCAACGACACTTACCGTGGACACCTTGCCGCTGGGTGATCTCCCCAATACGGTGATTTACGTCGGGCCGACTACGGACGGGGGTCGCGCTGACGGCACAGTCATCGAAGGTATCGTGATCGACAACGCGTTCAACGCGTGGTTCGGAATTGACATCAGCCGGACGCAGCGACTCACGCTTCGCGGCAATGTGGTGACTGATACATGGCTTGGCGCCATCAATGGCTCCGAGTGCAGCGGCCAGATCGTTGGCAATGTCGTGCACGGCGGCTCGCCGGGGCTGCTGTTCGCCGGCGGCACATCTGAAAACCCATCAAAGCTCTTCATCAGCGGCAACAGCGCCACCGATAACACCGAAGGCGCGGGATTTTTTGGCGACTCAGGGGCCACCGACCAGCTTGATATGGGGGCGAACCCACTCGAGCCATTGCCATACCCAATCAATCCTACGGCCAGCCAGATGGGCAACCATATCGAGGTGGACTTCGAGGGCAACGACGTCTCCAACAACTACTACGGCCTGGACTTCACGATACTTGGCGGCGGCAAGTACCCGTACTCGCAGACTGGCTACATCAGCGCCAATGTCTACGGGAACCGCTTCGTCGACAATGCTGGCATCCCGTTTCTTCTCGATGAGGGATTTGTCTACAGGGGCACCAGCAGCTACTGGACCGACGTGAACCCCGACCCCACTGACTTCCCCAAAGGGTACCTAAGGTTTCTTGCCGCGCCGTTCATCACCCACGGCCCCTTCAACGGACCGTACAGCGGAATTGTGAATGCGCGCTTCGAAGGCAATCTCTGGAGCAATCCGACCATTGCGCCAATCGCACCGGCCATGCTGACTTTCTCCAACGCCGATGGCTACGATGTGGCGACTGGAGCACTTAACCCAAACGTGATCCCTGAGTATGCGTACATGCGCAATTCGCGCCTGGACATCGTCGATGAGGACGGCCTTTTGAGCCAACCGGGAGTCATCCGCGAAGATCTCCGGCTCTATGATCCTTTCGACGGCGTCGCCTTGCTCAATCAAACGCGCATCCGTCACTAGCACTGCGGAACCCCGCTGGTTGTCCCGGTGAGTGCGGCGGTCTCGGAACCTCACTCATCTGGCAGGAGACAGCCCGAGCAGGCCTGAGAC
>JBAVRE010000095.1:0-2170 GCA_049694695.1 Steroidobacteraceae bacterium
ACGACGGCCTGGTTGCGGCGGCAAATTGTCTTTCACGATGAGCCGCTGGAGCAGGTTGCGGCCGAATTCAGTCGCTACACGGCCAAGCCGATCGAGATCGCAACACCGGCGCTACGGAAGCTGCGAATTAGCGGGGTCTTCGCCACCGACGACACCGATGCATTCATTGCTTTCCTGCGCAGCCTCAAGGGCGTGCGGGTCGAGGTAACCGCGACGAGCATTCGTGTGTCGAAAGACCAGGCATAGCAGCCTGATCAGCCGGAATTGGCGCCCTGCGCTATGATTCGGACCAGAAGAACCAAGAATGTCCGAACGGGAAGCGTATGAAACGTAAGCCGCGTCACCGGTCAACCGGCATCAGGACCTGGGTGCCTCCGGTGCTGCGCGCGCTCTCAATCTGCTCGCCTGCCGCGCTCCTGAGTGCTCCGGCGACACTCGCCCAGGCCGCTGAACCTGCAGCGCCTGCCGGCGGCATTCCCGCGCAACCGCTCGCACAGGCACTCGAAGCCTTCGCGAGCCAGACCGGTCTGCAACTCGTCTATGTATCCGGGGTGGTGCGCAACCAGAGGTCGCACGCGGTGCCCGCGGGCCTGGACGCATCAGACTCACTCACTCGCATGCTTGAGGGCACCAAACTCAAGTTCGAGTACCTCACGCCGCGCAGCATCCGCATCCTGGCTACGAGCGTTGGCCCGCCGACGCAATCGAGTACGGCGCTTCCCGTTGACGAGACATTGCCAGAAGTAATCGTCACCGCCAACCGTCGCGAGGAAAACCTGCAGCACGTGCCGATGACTCTGCAGGTGTTGACCGGGGCCACGCTAGCCAAATTGAACGTAACAACCTTCGATGACTTCGTGACGTACCTGCCAGGTGTTACGGTGCACGGCGTGGGGCCCGGTCAGAACAATATCTACGTGCGGGGCCTCGCAACCAATACCGCAAGCGTACAGGCATCGGGTGGCATCGGCAGTTTTCCAAATGTCGCTGTGTATCTTGATGAGCAATCCGCGCAGCTGCCGAGCCGCAATCTGGACGTCTATGCCGCAGATCTCGAGCGCATCGAGATCCTGGAGGGTCCGCAGGGCACCTTGTTTGGGGCGGGCGCCGAAGCCGGCGTCTTGCGTTACATCACGAACAAACCGCGACTCAATCTGACGGAAGCCAAAGCGAACGCGGGCTATGCAACGACTGCGCGCGGTGGACAGAGCGCCAGTATTGACGCCACTCTCAACATTCCTCTCATTCCTGACAAGTTAGCCGTGCGCGCTGTGATCTACAATGAGCAGCGCGGCGGATACATCGATAATATTGCCGCCACCTTTGCACGTGCATCGACAGACCTCGGCATCGTAAGTTACTTCGGTGGTCAGGTTCCCACCAACAGCGCCGTAATCAGCAACTCCAGCATCATTGCGAACGATATCAATTCAGTCACCTATAAAGGGTTACGTGCGGAAGCTTTGTACCGATTCAACGACGATTGGGACGCATTGATTGCGCAGTCCAATCAGAGCATGGAGGCGGATGGCGTTTTTTCCGAGATGACGGCGAATTCGCTTGGTGAGCCGCTACCCGATTTGAGCGTGCAACTCTTCAACCCCTCGTACGACAAGGACCACTTCCACAATACCGCGCTCACCATCAACGGCCGTGTCGGTGCACTGAAGTTCCTCTATGCGGGCAGTTACCTTGCGCGCAATGTGGACCAGGTCCAGGATTACACGCAATATTCACGCAGTACGTACTCCAGTTACTATCAGTGCATTAATCCGGGTCCCACTCCAGCGGCGGCGCAATGCTTCACACCGAGCTCGACCTGGCGTGTAATCGAGCGCAACACGCACCAGAGCCATGAGCTGCGCCTGAGCACTTCGAGTGAAGGTCGAATCCGCGGCATCGGCGGGCTGTTTTACGAGAACTATCGGATCCAGGAGCAGACGGACTGGTTGTACCTGACGGCGCTGCCGTACTTCCGCCCAATAGCGCCGCCCACCGGCTACTACACGTTGAACGGATCGCAGCTCAAGCCGAACGGTACGCTGGTCGGTGCATTTACGAACGGCGCGGTGTTCGTGCCGTCACCGGTAACCTCAATTGACCCGAACCCCCGACCATTGGGTGATGGATTTTTTGGCGACATCACGCGCGGCTACACGCAGCAGGCAGC
>JBAVRE010000096.1:0-1911 GCA_049694695.1 Steroidobacteraceae bacterium
GGCGCGCTGGGCGAACTCGTGTACCGGCTCGGCGATGTCCGGGCGCACCGTTTCACCCGGCTCACCCAACGAGTTCATGGCTACAGGCGGCACATCCCAAATGAGTAAAACGTCTCCCAACCTGCAAGTGTCGGTAATCGTCCCGGTCGGCGAGCGCCACGCCGATGTTGTCGCCCTGTTTTCCGAATACCGTGGCGGGATTGCGGCTACTCACTTCAATTACGAATTCATTTTCGTGCTCGATGGCCCGCATGCGCAAGTCGCCACCGGCCTGCAGCCCTTCATCGATCAGGGCGAACGCATCACCATCATCAGCCTGACCCGCAAGTTTGGCGAAGCCACGGCGCTGATGGCCGGTTTCGAACTTGCCACGGGCGACATCATTGTGACGCTGCCCGCTTATTTCCAGATCGAACCCGCGGGCATCGGGGCATTGCTCGGTGCGCTCGACCATTGCGACATTGCAACCGGACACCGTTCGCCGCGGGCCGGCGGCTGGCTGGAACGACTGCGACGCAGTACCTTTCACGGTCTACTCGGAGTGGTCACCGGCCAGAAATTGCGCGACCTGGGTTGCGGCGCACGTGCCATGCGACGCGGCGTGCTCGAAGAGATAACAGTGTACGGCGATCAACACCGGTTTCTACCAGTGCTTGCCCATCGGCAGGGGTTTCGCGCCCTGGAGGTCGACATTCGGCAATCTCCGCACGACCGCTTCGACGGCGTTTACCGCCCGCGCGAGTATGCGCACCGGATGCTCGACATCTTCACCGTATTCTTTCTGGTCCGATTCACGAAAAAACCGTTGCGGTTCTTTGGCATGCTGGGTGTCGGCACCTTCGCGATTGGCTCGGTGCTGTTGACCTATCTGGTGGTGGCGCGGGCGTTTTTTGGCGAACCACTGGCCGACAGACCGGCCCTGCTGCTGTCATCATTGCTTGTGGTGCTGGGCCTACAGTTGTTCGCCTTGGGTCTGCTGGGCGAACTGGTGATCTTCACGCACGCCGGCGCCATCAAAGACTATCAGGTCGACGACGTCATACAGTTCAACGGCAGCGAGGAATCGACCGACGCGCGCAAGATCACTCGCGAGGCTACCGAGGTTCGATGAGTCGAACTCCTGCTGGGTCGAATCCGCCCGCGCCTTTGCGTATCGCATTGCTGCTGGCGGTGGGTGCGGCCCTGTGCCTGGGCCTGTATGCCCGCTTTAAGGGGCTGGGGATGTGGCCGTTCGCTGTTGATGAGTACTATCTCGCCCGCTCCATTCAAAATGTTCTGCACTCCGGATGGCCTGAGTTTCCCTGCGGCGGACTGTACTTGCGCGGTCTGCTGTTGCAATACGTCGGCGCCCTGCTGCAGCTGGCCGGCCTGACTCCGGAGTTATCCACCCGTGGCATCGCTGCGGTTTCCAGCCTGGCGGCCTTGCCGGCCGCCTACCTGCTGGGCCGGCGCGTGCACGGACCCCTGATTGGCACCCTGGCCGTGGGCCTATTGGCGCTGTCGCTATGGGAGGTGGAGGTGGCTCGCTTTGGGCGCATGTACGCGCCCTTCCAGGCGGCTTTCCTGTGGTACCTGGTCTTCTTCCTGCGCCATGTGCTGGACGGCCGCCAGCGAGCGCTGTGGGGTATGTTCACGCTCACCCTGGTGGGCATCCTCACCTGGGAGGGCGGCGTGCTGCTGGCCTTTGCGAATATTCTGGCGCCCTTCCTGCGCAGTGACCCGGTGCGCCTGTCGCGCCGCGACGTGATGTACATGGCGGCGGCCGGGGCACTGTTCGTCGTCCTGTACACGCTGACTCATATCGACTTTCGCACCGGCGCTGAACCGGAGCCTGCGCTGAGCGTCGAGTCGATTCCAATCGCGCCGCAACACCCGGACGGCGCCTCCTGGTGGCCCTGGATACTCCTGGGC
>JBAVRE010000097.1:0-2823 GCA_049694695.1 Steroidobacteraceae bacterium
TCTCCTATCTGACCATTGAGCTACCCGGCGCGATACCCGAAAAACTGCGCGCGCCCATGGGCAATCGCATCTACGGTTGTGATGACTGCCAGTTGGTGTGTCCGTGGAACAAATACGCGCGCGACGCCGCGCACCCGGATTTCAAAGTGCGCCATGCGCTCGACGCACCGCGCCTGTGCGAACTGTTCGGCTGGAGCGCGGCCCAGTTCACCGCGCGCCTGAGCGGCTCCGCCATTTACCGGATCGGCCATGAGCGCTGGCTGCGCAATATCGCCGTGGCCCTGGGGAATGCGCCGGGCACGGCGGAGACGCTCGCCGCGCTGGCGGCGCGGCGCGAGGACCCCTCGCCGTTGGTACGCGAGCATGTGCACTGGGCGCTGGCACGCCATGCGGCGCAGGCTACCCCGGCAGCGCCGGCAAGCTGAGTTGTCCTGCGGCTCAGGGCCGCAGGGTGAGCCGCAGATTATCGATCAGGCGCGCACTTCCCAGCCGCGCGGCCGTCAGCACCGCCAGTTCGCGCGAATCGGCACGCGGCGCCTGCAGATCCAGCGCATCGCGTACCGAATAGTAATCGGGCCGCAGCCCCGCACTCGCCAGCTTCTGCCAACCGGCGCTCTCCAGCGAACTGAAATCGCGCCCGCCCGCTGCCAGCCGCTCGATGGTCTGCTGCAGCGCCTGGTGCACCACCGGCGCGCGCGCGCGCTCCGCGCTGCTCAGGAAACGATTACGCGAGCTCAGGGCCAGGCCGTCGGCCGCGCGCACCGTGGGCGCACCGACGATCTCCACCGGCAGCGCCAGATCGCGCGTCATGCGCCGGATGATGACGAACTGCTGGTAATCCTTTTCGCCAAATACCGCCACATCAGGCGCCACAATGCCAAACAGCTTGGCCACCACGGTCGCGACGCCATCGAAATGGCCGGGACGAAACTGCCCGCACAGCATGCCGGAGAGATTCCGCACGGTCACGACCGTAGGCTGCGCGCCACCATCCGGATAGATCTCCTCGACCGCCGGCGCAAACAGCAGGTCGCAATCCGCCTCACCCAACAGGTGTTCATCCTCGGCCAGGGTGCGCGGGTAGGACTGAAAATCCTCGGCCGGGCCAAATTGCAGCGGATTGACAAACACACTCACCACCACCCGCCCGGCACGTGCGCGCGCTGCCGCCAGCAGGCTCATATGTCCGGCGTGCAGATTGCCCATGGTCGGCACCAGCGCGATGCGCTGGCCGGCAGCGCGCCAGGCGCGGACCTGGGCGCGCACGGCCTCGACCGTGATGACGGTTTGCATGCTGCTCAGCTCAGAAGCAGTGTTCGGGGGCGGGATAGGCGCGCGCTTTCACGGCCTCGACGTAGCGCACCATCGCATCGCTGCAACTGCTCGCGCCGCTCATGAAATTGCGCACGAAGCGCGGCTTGCGCCCGGTGGTGATATCTAGAATGTCGTACAGCACCAGGATCTGCCCATCGGTGTCGCCGCCGGCGCCGATGCCGATGACCGGCAAGTTCACGCCCTGGGTGATCTCGCCTCCCAGCGTCGCGGGTATGCACTCGAGCAGCAGCATATCGGCGCCCGCACTTTCCAGTGCGCGCGCTTCGAGCAGCATGCGCCTGGCCGTTTCATCATCGCGACCCTGCACCCGGAAGCCGCCGGTCTTGTGGACCGATTGCGGCTTGAGGCCCAGGTGCGCACAGACCGCAATGTCATGGCGCGCCAGGAACTCGACGATGTCAAGCTGCGCGCCGCCGCTCTCGAGCTTGACCATGCGCGCCCCGCCCTCCTGCATCAGGCGCACGCTGTTGGTGAGCGCCTGCTCACGGGTCGCAAAACTCATGAACGGCAGGTCGGCCATCAGCATGGCGCGGCGCAGCCCGCGTGACACGGCCTTGGAGTGATAGACCATCTGGTCCATGGTCACGGGCACCGTCGTGTCGTGTCCCTGAATGACCATGCCCAGTGAATCGCCCGCCAGCACCACATCGACGCCCGCCGCATCGACGAGCGCGGCGAAGCTGGCGTCATAGGCGGTCAGGCAGGCGATCTTTTCGCCGGCCGCGCGCATCTGCGCCAGCGTAGTCAGGGTCACCGGCGGCCGGTCGGATTCCCGCTGCTGTAGTTGCGTATACATGGGGCTGAGGATGACGGAGTGCCGCCCGGCGCGCAACTTTGGCACCCCGGGGGGCGGGGTCGCACAGATCCCCGGCACGAGCTTGTTCCAATGTTCGGCAGCGAACGGACTTCCAGTCACTGAAGGTGAACTATCCGTCCACTCCGTGCTGAAGCACGGGGCGGCATCCGAATAAGAACCAACGCGCAAGGGGCGGGTCCATGAGAAGCACTACAGGATTGGGTGTTCGGCGGCTGGGTGTCACCGCACTGCTGCTCTCACTCTCCGCATTCAGCGCGACGGCATGGGCGGATATCCGCCTCACGCCGAGTTCCGTATCCGTCAGCGTCGGCGCTACTGCGATATCCACGGTCTCCGGGACGAGGGACCCGTTGACAGTGCGCTCCGCGAACTCCGGTATCGCCACGGCGAGCATCGCCGGCAACGTGATCTCGGTGCGCGGTGTCGCGGCGGGCTCATCGATTGTCGTGGTTCTTCATGGTGGGGAACGCGTCGCCACCCTGGGTGTCACCGTCACACGCGCCACTACCCTGCGCGTTACGCCCACGTCGCTCAGCATCAGCGTCGGTAGCCGGGCGACTGCCGGGGTCAGCGGAGCCGCCGGCAGCGTGAGCGTCCGGTCGCTGAATACCGCCATCGCCAGCGCCAGTATTTCCGGGACCACGATTTCGGTTCTCGGCGTGGCACCAGGC
>JBAVRE010000098.1:0-1670 GCA_049694695.1 Steroidobacteraceae bacterium
GTGTCATAGGGCACGTCGAAATTGACCACGTGGCTGATGCGCTCGACGTCGAGCCCGCGCGCCGCGACATCAGTGGCCACCAGGATGTCGATGGCGCCGGATTTCAGCTGCGCCACGGTGCGTTCGCGCTGTGCCTGCTGGATGTCGCCGTTGAGTGCCGCGACGGCGAAGCCGCGGGCGCTGAGATTCTCGGCCAGCTCGGCGGTCGACTGCTTGGTGCGCGCGAACACCAGCATGGCATCGAAGGTCTCGACTTCGAGTATGCGCGTCAGCGCATCGAGCTTGTGCATGCCGCTCACCAGCCAATAGCGCTGGCGGATGTTCTCGGCGGTGGTGGTCTTGCTCCTGATGGTGATTTCGCGCGGCGTACGCAGGTGGCGCTGCGAAATGCGGCGGATCGGCGCCGCCATGGTGGCGGAAAAAAGCGCCACCTGTTTGTGCGGCGGAGTCTTCGAGAGTATGGATTCGATGGCATCGACGAAACCCATCTGCAGCATCTCATCGGCCTCATCGAGCACCACGAAGCGTATGCCATCGAGGTTGAGCGTCTTGCGATCCAGATGATCGAGGATGCGCCCCGGCGTGCCGACGATGACATGCGTGCCGCGCTTGAGCGCGTTGAGCTGTGGGGTATAGCTCTGGCCGCCATAGATCGGCAGCACGTGAAAGCCGCGCAGGTGCGCGGCATATTTCTGGAAGGCTTCGGCAACCTGGATCGCCAGTTCCCGGGTCGGCACCATCACCAGCACCTGCGGATCGCGCTGCGCCAGATCGAGCATGGAGAGCAGCGGCAGGGCAAAGGCCGCCGTCTTGCCGGTGCCGGTCTGCGCCTGGCCGAGCACGTCGGCTCCCGACAGCAGCACCGGAATGGTCGCGGCCTGAATAGGGGTTGGGCTCTCGTAGCCCACGTCGCTGAGCGCCTGCAGCACAGCGGCGTCCAGGCCCAGTTCGGCGAAGCTGGCGGCCGGCTGTGATTCGGTGGATTTCATGACTAGCGGTCCAGGAGCAGTTTGGGCCGCAGTGTAGCCGCTTCCAGCCCGGCAGTTGAACTCTCGAGCCCCGCGGCACATCATACCGCCGGCTATGCGACGCATTTTCATGCACTCGACCCTGGCTCTGCTGCTGCTGGTTACGCAGCAGCTGGCGTACGCACATCTGGTCACGCACGCCTCGCAGCACGCCGCCGCGCACGATCCGGGCCATGAGCGGGCCAAAGTCTGCGCAAAATGCCTGGCGGCGGCGCACCTTGCCGATGCCGTCAGCGATACCGCACCGGCCTTGAGCGCGCATTGGGCGCCGCCTCCCGTGTCAGCCATGGCGCCGCGCGTTCAGCGCCTGACCTTGATTCACGCCTACCGCAGCCGAGCACCGCCTACTGCCCTTTGATTCGCCCCGGGAACCGGCGCCCTGGCGCCGGGTGATGTTTGCGGATTCAAGGGACCCTTGTTCATGAAATTTCTGACTGTTGCGGCCGCGCGCGGACTGGTGCCGTTGCTGCTTGCCTTGTCGTCGCCTGTGTTCGCCGAGCCGCCCAGCGAGCCGCCCGGCGAACCGCTCAGCGAGCTGCGGGCGGAGCTCGAAGCGGTAAAGGCATCGTATGCCCTGCGCATCGGGCAACTCGAGCAGCGCATAGCACAGCTGGAAGCCACGGCAGCCACGGCGCGCAGTGA
>JBAVRE010000099.1:0-11371 GCA_049694695.1 Steroidobacteraceae bacterium
CGTCGGCGGCGGCAGCGTGCGTTGCATGCTGGCGGAAGTGCCCGAGTGCGGCGCGTGACGCGCACCGCGCCGCTGCCGCAGCGGGTACTGTGCGCACTGGCGGATGGCGACGTGCATTCCGGCGAGCAATTGGCGGCCAGCGCTGGTGTCAGCCGCAGCGCCATCTGGAAGGCGGTCGGTGCGCTGCAGGAGCTGGGCGTCACCATCACAGCGACGCCTCACCGCGGCTATCAACTGGCTGCGCCGTTGATACCCCTGGCGCTGGTGTCGATCGATGCGCAGCTGGCGCCTGAGTGGCGTGCCCGGCGTCGTTACGGCGCGGTGGCCTGGTCGCTGGCTTCCACCAACGAAACGCTGTTGGCACGCGGCGCACCGCCACCGGGGCAGTTCGATCTGCAGTTGGCGGAGCACCAGAGTGCCGGGCGAGGCCGCCGTGCCAGGCCCTGGTTCGCGCCGCCGGGCGGCGCGTTGTGCCTGTCGCTGGCCTGGAGTTTCGCGGTTTTGCCGCGCGAGCTGGCCTCGCTCAGCCTTGCTGCAGGGGTCTGTGCCAGGCGCGCGCTCAGGTCGCTGACCGGCGCCGCCGTAAAGCTCAAGTGGCCAAACGATCTGTACGCCAATGGTGGCAAGCTTGGCGGTATCCTGATCGAACTGCAGGCGGAAAGTGGCGGCCCGGCGTTTGTGGTTATCGGTATCGGCATCAATTGCGAGCTGGGCGCCGGCATCACCCGGCGCGTGAAAAAATCCGGCACCATGCCCATCGATCTCAAAGCGCTGGGCGTCAGCAGTGGCGATCGCAATCGGCTGTGTGCGGCGCTGGTGACTAAACTGGTGCAGGGCCTGCTGGCATTCGAGAATCACGGACTTGCGGCCTTTGCTGAAGAGTGGCGTGCGGCCGATGCGCTCGCCGGCCTGGTGGTGGCGGTCGACGCGCCGGGCGGGCGTGTGATCGGTCATGCCCGGGGCATCGATGCCGATGGCGCCCTGTGTGTGCAGGGGGTCGAGGGATTGCAGCGCTTTCATTCGGGTGAAGTCACGGTGCGGGTGCATTCGTGAAGCGGAGTTCGCCATGACGCAGATGCTGATCGACGCCGGTAACACGCGGTTGAAGTGGTGCCTGCTGCGCGGCAGGAAGGTGACGCGTGTACAGGCCCTGGCATGGAGCGAGGCCCGCGCTGCGCACGTCGCACGGCGCATCATGAGCAGCGGCTCGGGTGTGACCCGCATACTGGTGTGCAGCGTCGCCGGCGCGCGCCTGGAGCGCGCGCTGCGCGTCGCCGCCCGCGCCGCACGCTTGCCCGCACCTCTGTTCATTCGCAGCGCGCGCCGCGCCGCCGGAGTGCGCAACGGCTATGTGGATCCGTGGCGGCTGGGGGCTGATCGCTGGGTTGCCCTGATCGGGGCGCGTGCGCTGGTGCCTGAGCGCGCGCTGTGTGTGGTCGATATCGGCACGGCCCTGACCCTCGATCTGCTCGATGACAGCGGGCGTCATCGCGGCGGCTTGCTGCTGCCTGGTCCGACCCTCATGGTCGATGCGCTGTTGCGACAGACGGCCGGTATACGCCGTCGCGCGCAGCAGCCGTCAGCGCGTCGTGCCGCCAATGTGTTTGCCCGCAGTACGCGCGGTGGCCTGCAGGCTGGCAGTGAACTGGCCGCCGCCGCGCTGATCGAGCGCGCCATGCACGAGGCGCGCTCGCTGCTCGGCCGCAAACCGCAACTGCTGCTGGCTGGCGGTGGCGCCGCGCGCGTCGCCGCGCGCCTGGGCATAGCCGTGCGTCGCGAAGAGACGCTGGTGCTCAAGGGCCTGGCAGTGCTCGCCGCCGGTCATTGCGGCTAAGATCGTCACATGCGCGCGCTGCTCTACACGCTGATACTTGTGAACCTGCTGTTCTTTGCCTGGTCCCAGTGGATCGATGCGCCGCGCCCCGGGCTGCACCGGGCTTCGCCAATGCAAACCCTGGCAACGAGTGCGGCCAATGACCCGGTCGCCACGCGCTGCGCCTCCCTGGGCCCGCTCGCCGCTGCGGTCGATTCCGCGGCTCTCAGGACCGCACTGCAGGCCCGCAATCTGCCGGCCCGCGAACGCCAGGCAGCGAGTCAGGAGATTGAAGGCTATTGGGTGTACATCGACAAGCTTGCCGATGCTACTGCCCGGGCCCGGGCCCTGGCTCGGCTTAGTCGCTTTGGAGTGCGCGATGCCGCTGCACTGTCCGAGACCGGCCAGGTCTCAGTGGGCCTGTTCAGCGAGAAAACCGGCGCCGACAAGCGCGCCGCAGCCGTGCGCGCCGCGGGGTTTGAACCGGCGATCGAGGTACGTCAGCACACCGTGGATCAATACTGGCTCGACGTCGATCTGGGCAGCGACGTACCATTGCCGGCCGTCGCGGCGCTTATCGCCGGGCTCAGCATCAATACCACGCCACAATGGGGTGAGTGTCCGTAAGGGACGGATTTGCCGGCATAGCTCAGTGGTAGAGCAGCGGTTTTGTAAACCGTTGGTCGGGAGTTCAAATCTCTCTGCCGGCACCAGTCCTAGCGAGCGGCGTAGGCATCCATCATCAGGCCGGTGCCGCCGCCGGAAATGTGCGCCACCACGGCAGTGCGGCGATGAACCTTGGTGACCTGCCCAAGGTCGATGGCGAAGGCGAGTTCGACCTGCTGGCCCTTGTGCAGGCCCAGCGAGGCGGTGCGGATGAATACGCCGTTGGCGCTCAGATTGATGGCGCGGCACAGGCGACGCTTACCCGCCGGCATCATGATGTATACCGTGGTGCGGGCGCGATGGCGTGTGTGCAGACGACGTTCCATGGTCTTCTCAGGCTCCCCCTCGTTCGCTCGCCGCGCGTGGCGCTGGTCGCTTCGCAGCCGGTCAGCCCCGATTATGCCTAGACCACCGGGAAAGCCAAGCCCTAGTCAACTTAATCAAGACTAAGTTTGATGGCTACCGGGCAGTGATCGGATAGCTTGAGGCGCCAGGCGTCGCCCGCTGAATAAGTCAGCCGTTCGAAAGAACCGGCGATCAGCTGGGCCTTGAGGGCATTGCCCGGCAGGATGTAGTCGATGTACCCGGTATGCGGTTGCCCGATATGACAGTTGTGAAAGGGCTGACCCTGTGCGGTGTTGAAAACCAGGTCTGATCCGCCCTCCTGCAGCTGCTCCCACAGGCCGCCGGGCGGCGCGTGGTTTGACAAAGCGCTCTCCGCCAGCAGATCGCGATTGAAATCTCCCAGCACCACATAGCGATTACCCGCCCGTGCTGCGCCCGCCAGCCAGTCATGCAACGCCGGGGCCTGGCGCGCCAGTCGCTCGCAGGAGTGTTCGCGTGTGTCGAGCTGGGCACGCGCACAGCCTGATTTCAGGTGCACGCCGAGCAGGTGCAACTCGCGCCGCGTGCCAGGGTAGAGCACGAGCGTGGCGCCACGTCGCACGCTATCGCCCAGCGAGAGCGCCGTGAGATCGGCACCGCAGCGAAACGGCAGGCCGCGGCGGATGGCGAAGCCGGTGTTCTGCACCGCCGGCCCGCCGGTGAAGCAGAATTCGTAGCCTGGAAAAACCTGGCGCGCGGCCTCGACGCCGTCCGCTTCCTGCACTGCGATGACGTCGGCATCGAGCTGGCGCGCATAGCGCGCCATGGCGGCCACATCCGTGGCGCTACGCTCCAGATTGGCGGCCACGTCGCAGGGGATGCTGCGCTGCCTGTGGCGCTGCGGATCGCCGGCCGGCGTGCACCGGTTCTTGAGTGCGTTGAAGCCCGCGGGCGTCAGCAGCCACTCCAGGTTCCAGGTGGCCAGCTTGAGGGTGGAGCGCGGGGCGTCGATTGATGAGCGGGCGGGCGCCGCCGGCGGCGCGACCGCCAGCGCGGCAGCAAGCAGCAGCCACAGCCGACATAACATCGGCCCCGATGAGCTCGCCACGCCGGCTGCCGCGCCACCTGGCTTGCCACGCAGGCTGGGGCTCGGACTGGGTTCGTAGCGGCTCATGGGCTCAACTTAAGGTAAATCCGGGCGCTCGTCGCGCCGTTCATCTGCCGTAAACGCCCGCTAATCGGCAGTTCATGCAGGGGCCCGGGAGGGTCTTTACCATCGGCTCCATGAACAGTTTTCGCCAACGGGGTTTCAACCTCATCGAGCTGATGGTGGCCGTCAGCCTGGTGGCCATCCTCATGGGGCTCGCGCTTCCTGGCATGCGTGACTTTATCCGCAACAACCGTCTGAGCGGCGGCGTGAACGACATACTGCACTCGCTCAACGTGGCGCGCACCGAAGCGATCAAGCGCCAGTTGGGCAACGTTGTGGTCTGCGGCACCGCTTCACCGGACGTTGCCGACGCGGCCAAGCGCTGTGACTACAACACTTTTGTCGGCTGGTTCGTCTTCGCCGACACCAATGGCAACTGGCAGCACGAGAACGGCGAGCCGGTCATTGAAGGACACACCGTGCTCGATCCCTCGGTAACCGTCAGACTGGATGCCAATAACGCCATTGTCAGTTATGGCCCCAGCGGCTTCGCAATTCCGGCTGGTGTCCGGGTGCCGACCGCCACGATCGTGCTCTGCGATGCTCGCGGCGTGCAGTCCCAAGGTACGGGTTCTACGGCACGGGCACTGTTCATTACCGCAACCGGTCGTGCGCGCGCCACGGCAACCTATGCCGACGTGGCCGGCACCGCGTTGGGCGCGGTTGGCGGGAGCTGCCCATGAGGCGCGCACAAGGATTTACTCTCGTTGAAGCCATGGTTGCGCTGGTCGTGCTGGCCGTGGGCATGCTCGGCATCGCCGGCCTGTACGTGACCACGCTGCGCTCCGGCGGCAGCGCGATCTATCGCATGCAGGCCGTGAACCTGGCGGCCGACCTGGCCGACCGCATTCGCACCAATCGCGGCGCGGGCGCGAGTTACGCCGGCGCCGCGGCCGACAACAACTGCTATGGCGCCGCCTCAGTGGACTGTGCGCCGCCGCTGATGGCCGCCAACGATCTGTTCGTCTGGAACCAGCAGGTTGCGGCGATCCTGCCCGCTGGAGCCGGGGTCGTCGCAGTTGCCGGCGCCGCGGCGCCCTTCACCTACACGATCACCATCAACTGGGCGGAGGCCGGCGGCGACGCTCCCAGTTACACGCTGACCTTGCAGATATGAGCCTTAGCCAACACAAGTTTGGGATCTCGTTGCCCCGGCGCCGCCGCGAGCGTGGCCTGAGCCTCATCGAATTGATGGTCGCGCTCACCATTGGCGCGGTGCTGATATTCGGCGCCACGCAGGTCTATATCAACAGCCGCAAGTCCTATGGCGTCAATGAATCGGTGGCACGTCTGCAGGAAACGGCGCGCTATGCGATGTCGGTGATCGAACCCGACATCCGCATGTCAAACTTCTGGGGCCTGCTCAAGGGCGCCGCCGTGGTAGCCAATCAGGCCAGGCAGGTCATCGACCCCATCGCCCCCGTGGCTGCTGGAGCCGCGGCCAATATCTGCGGACAGAATTTCGCCACTGACCTTGCGACCAATCTGCAGGGTGACAACAACAGCTATGTGCTGAGCGCCACGCGCGCTGCGGGCTGCGACAACCTCATCGATGTCGTCTCGGGTGCAGCCTGGCCCACCGCCGCGATGGCAACCGCCGACACGCTCACCGTGCGACGGGCATCGGTTTTCACCAGCGCGCCTGCCGCCGGCTTCCTGCAGGTGTGCAGCTCGCGCATAGCCGGCCGGTTGATCAGCGATGGCAGTGCCTGCACGGCAGCGCCGGCCGGGCAGCTCGACAATCTGATCGTCAACACCTACTACATCGATCGCAATTCGGCGCAGGCGCCCAATCTGCCCGCCTTGCGACGCAAGGTCTTGATGTCGGCAGGCGGGGCACCGGTGTTCCGCGACCAGGAGATCATACCGGGTGTCGAGGATATGCAGATTCAGTTCGGCATCGATCCGGCCGGCAATACGGGCGTGGCCACGCGCTACGTCAATCCCAATGGCGTTCCGGCCGGTGCCCAGATCGTTGCGGTGCGGGTCTGGCTGCTGGTGCGCGCCGATGTGGCCGAGACCGGGTTCACCGACAATCGCGTCTATCAATATGGCGATCGCCTGGTGGCCAATGGCGTAACCGGCGATCTGACCGTTGCTGCCGGCGCGGGCCTGGCCTACCAGCCTTCCGCCAATGCGGATGCGTCGTTCACGGGCCCGCAGCATGTCCGGCGCCTGTTGATCTCGCGCACCATACAGATACGCAATGCCCTGGGAACCTGAAGCCATGCGCAGCTGCAAGTCATATTCACCCAGGCGCGCCCAGCACGGCGCCGCGCTGGTCATTGGCCTGATACTTCTGATGGTGCTCACGCTGCTGGCGATTTCGGGCATGAACTCCGCCAGCCTCGAATTCATCATGGCCGGCAACGAGCAGTACCGGGCCAACGCCTTTCAGTCTGCTGAGGCCGGCATCGAACAGAGTATCGCGCTCGGATTGTTCAACCCCGGCGCTCCGCTGCAGGTGCTCAACAGCCAGCCGGCCGACGTCAATGTCTGGTCCACCAGCGTTACCCCGCAGCTCGGCGGCGCACCGCTCCCGGCCATGTGGGGCAATTCCTGGAACAGTTTCTCGACCTACCACTTCGAAGTGCAGAGCACCGGCACTGCGGTGCGCGGTGCGCAGGCGATCAACCTGCAGGGCGTGGCAGTGATCTCGCCCTGGGATCCGACGGTGCAGAACGACCCGAATCTTCCCGGCACGGCGCTGACGCCCTGACCGGCCCACGATGAATGGAGCAGTTTCATGAGTAAGGCAAGCAGGTTATTTCTGAGCACGCTGGGGCTCACGCTGGCCGGCGCCGTACAGGCGCAGTTGCCACCCGCCATCCCGATCGAGGGCTCGGTGGAGACCACCACCGACGCGGTCATTCTCCCGGAGACGCTGCAGGGACGGGTCACGGTGCGCAACTGCGAAAGCTGCGAGTCATCGACGCTGCAGCTGGACGCGCACACGCAGCTCAACCTCGCTGGCCGGCTGGTCAGCCTGCGTGAAATGTCCGCCTACCTGCATAAAGTGTCGGGTGGGTCGCTGACCATCAATTACCGGCTGAACGATCACATCGTCAGCCTCATCTCAGTTGTCGTGCAATAGCAGCGCTGCGGCGCTACAAGGAATCAGCCATGCGAGTCTCAATGGCAAGAGTCTGGTCGGTGATCTCGGGCGTACTGCTGGCGACGGCGGCCGCGACGGCAGCTTTTGCCGATGACACCGAAATCTTCTTCAACCAGAACAATGGCAGCATTCCTGCCAACATCATGTTCATACTCGACACCTCGGGCAGTATGAACAGCCTGGTGACCACCCAGCAGCCCTACGATCCTGCCAACGATTATTCGGCCAACACCTGCGCGAATTTCGACAAAAACTACTATTACTACAGCACCACCAACACACCGGGCTGCAACAGCGCCAACAGGATTCGCACTGATCTGTTCAAGTGCGCCGCCATGCTGCCGTTCCTGAACTCGGCGGGCTACAACACCGACGCCTTCGTACAATGGGGGGCGAGTTCCACTTCCACCTCCAGCGGCAAGGGCACAGTGGCCAAGCCGCGCATTGTCACCACCACCCAGACCTATGGCTGGAAGAGTTCACTCAACACCGCCAATACCACCGGCTATATCGAGTGCAAGGGCGACGCCGGCGTCGACGGCGATGGCTCTGATATGAGCAAGCTCTATGCTTCCACGGACACCTATTCAATCCAGACCGTCGTCAGGACGCCGCCCGGGTCCACGGCTGTGACCTGCGCACCGAGCTGCCCGACCTCGGGCCAGCAGCGTGGCGTCTGGGATGCGAGTTCCACCAAGAACTTCTTCCGCACCAATAGCGGCGCTACCTACACAATTTATAGCGCCAATTACATGAATTATCTTTTTGACTCCACGCAGAACTCGACCAGAGCCAAGATGTCGATCATGCACGAAGCCGCAGCCTCGCTGCTCAACAGCCTCAATGGCGTGAACGTGGGCCTGATGCGCTACAACTATGGCGGCTCGGGCGGCATGGTGCTGGCGCCAGTGGCAGATATCGGCGCCGGCACCAATCGCCAGGATCGCATCAACCTGGTCAACAGCTGGGCCGCCGCGGGCATCACACCCCTGTCGGAGACTCTGTACGAGTCTTACCTCTATTTTGCGGGAAATCCGGTGCGCTTCGGCAATGGTTCGACTTCCACAACCTGCAACACCTGGAATGCCAGCGGACAGTGCACTGTGGCAACGGCTTTTTCGCAGCCCAGCGTGGCCAGCTCGCGTACCGGTGGCACTATCGCCAGCAGCAACTACGACAGCCCGGCCGATCAGTCCTGCCGCAAGAATTTCATAGTCTATCTGACTGACGGCCTGCCCAATGAGGCCAGCGCGGCCGACCCCGCCATCAAGGCGCTGCCCAATTTTGGCACGCTTGGCGGCAGCTGCGATGCCACGACTTTCTCGGGTGCAACTGGCGGCAAATGCCTGGGGGCCCTGGCCCAGTACATGTACAACGCCGATCTGCGCCCAGACGTCGCCAAGGTGCAGAACGTCGCCAGCTATTTCATTGGCTTCGGCGCCGATTTCGTCAGTAATGGCACCACGACCGCGGCCTTCAATTATCTGAATACTGCGGCCACCCGCGGCGGCGGCAAGGCCTATACCGCCACCAGCCTCACGGAATTGACCGGGGCCTTCAATGACATTCTCAATGAAGTCATCAAGACCAACACCACCTTCTCGGCGCCGGCGGTGGCCGTCAACGCCTTTAACCGTACCCAGACCCTGAACGATCTGTACGTCTCGGTATTCAGCCCCAAGAGCGGCTATCACTGGCCAGGCAACGTCAAGAAATACAAGATCTCTGCCGGCGCGGTGGTGGACGCCACGGGCGCACCGGCAGTCAATGCCGGCAGTGGTTTCTTTTCCGACTCCGCTACCAGCTACTGGAGCAGCGTGGTGGATGGCGCCGACGTGACCAAGGGTGGCGCCGCCAACAGGCTGCCCGATGCCGCCACGCGTACGGTCTATACCTACACGGGCGCCAATCCGGCCGCCGGGTCGCCGGCGGCGCTCACGCCGCTGACTGACACCAGCGTCACGGTTGCCGACCTGGCCATCGGCGGAGCCACCGATCCGAATATTACCGAGCTGGTCGATTGGGCCCACGGCCTGGACACGCAGGACGTCGTGCCGCCGGCCGGCGACACCGATTCGCGCCACGAAATGGGTGATCCGATCCACACCCAGCCCGTCGCCATGATCTACGGCAAGCACGGCGATGGCACAGACGACACGGTAATTTTTGTGCCGACCAATGACGGCTACTTTCACGCCATTGATGCCAGCGTTGCAATAGATTCCACTGGTGCTTTCGTTGACATTACCAGCCCTCCGGTGCTTAGCGGCCAGGAGCTCTGGTCCTTCATCCCGAAGGAAATGCTCCCGCACCTGAAGGACCTGTACGAAAACGCCAACGCCTCTACCAAGCACTACGGTCTGGACGGGTCGATCGCGGTCTTGAAATACGACGTCAATGGCGACGGCACCATCAGCGGCAGCGACAAGGTGATCCTGATCTTCGGCACCGGGCGCAATGCCGACGCCAGCAATTACTACGCGCTCGATGTCACCGACAAGCTCAACCCGAAATTCATGTGGAGCATTGACGCCGGCACGCTGCCGGGTCTCGGCCAGGCCTGGTCGACGCCGGTAATCACGCGGGTAAATATCTCGGGCTCCGGACAGAACAGCCAGAAGCTGGTGGCGGTGATCGGTGGCGGCTATGACGCCAGCGAGGACAACGCCGTCTATAACGCCACGGACAGTGTCGGCAACCATATCTACATGGTCGACGTCATCAGTGGCGCGCTGCTCTGGTCCGCGGGCAGCAGTGGCGCCACCCTGAACCTTGCCACGGCGGGGCGCGCCATGGATCATGCGATCCCCAGCCCCATCACCGTGCTCGATCTGGAGGGCGATGGCTATGCCGACCGGATGTACGCAGGCGACATGGCCGGCCGGATCTGGCGCTTCGATATCACCAACGGCGCGAGCGCCGGCAGCCTGGTGGCTGGCGGCGTGATTGCTTCGCTGGGCAGCTCGCTGGAGACGACTCACCTGGCGATCAACAACCGGCGCTTTTACAGTGCAGCGGACGTGTCGGCCGAGCAGAAGCCAGGGGTCAAGCCATTCCTGAACATCGCCATTGGCTCGGGCTATCGCGGCCATCCGCTCAACAATACCGCGAACGACCGCTTTTACTCGGTGCGCGACTACAACGGCTTCAGCCCCATGACCCAGGCCCAGCTCAATACGGTGCCGATGATTGTCGATGCCACTGCCGCCGGCACGCCGAAGCTGCTGGACATTACTGCGTCGGTGAATCCCGTCATTCCGGATGCCGGGCCAGGCTGGCAGTTGATGCTCAACAGCCATCCGGACTGGACCGCCGGTGAAAAGGTGTTGGTGCCGTCACGTACCTTCAACGACCAGGTCATCTTCACGACCTACACGCCGAACACGAACGTGCCGGCAGATCCCTGCGTCGGGGTTGGCACCGGCACCAATCGGGTCTATGCCGTGAGCGTCTTCAATGGCGCGCCGACCCTCGATCGCAACAAGGACGGCGCGCTGACCACCGATGAGCGCAGCCAGGATCTGCGCCAGGGCGGCATCGCACCGGAAACCGCATTTCTGTTCCCGAGCGACGACGGTGGCGGCGGCGGCGGCGGCGGTGGTGGCGGTCCTGGTGGTAACGTGACCTGTCTGTCTGGCGTTGAAGTGCTGGGCGTCTGCACCAACTTCAACCAGCGACGCAAGACCTACTGGCGCGAGGGTCAGGCGAATTAGCGCCTGAAATAGCTGGCGGAAAATGGAATCAAACATGAAAGTCACGCACTACGCCGTTTCGAGAGCCCGCTCGCAGGGTGTGACCCTGATCGAGCTGCTGATCGTCATAGTCATCGTCGGAATCCTCGGCAGCATTGCCATGTCTTCCTATCGAAACTACGTCTTGCGCGCCAACCGCACCGAAGCGCGCATGACGCTGCTGGCCATCCAGACCGCGCAGGAGAAGTGGTTCGTTCAGAACAACCAGTACGCGCAGGATGTCGCGACGCTGGTGGCCGCGCCGCCAGCGGGGCTGGGAATTCAGATTGACGCCGCGGGCTTAACCCCCGGTGGTAACTACACCATCAGCTTTACGGCCGCGACACCCACGACCTACACGGTGCAGGCAGCCGCTACCGGGGCGCAGGTGGATGACACACCCTGCCCGACCCTGACGATCGATCAGAACGCCACGCGCACGCCGGCCGCCAGCACCTGCTGGCGCTGAGCAGGGCAGTACCTACGGCGCAAGCCTGCGCCGTACGCACTGG
>JBAVRE010000100.1:0-2420 GCA_049694695.1 Steroidobacteraceae bacterium
CTATGGGACGCATCGGCACGCTCTTAGCAGCATCAGTGGTCACGGCATTCTGCGGCGCGATTCCAGCGCAAGCCGCCACGGATACTGAAGGACTGCAACGCTTTCGAGCGGTCTACAAGGAACTCATAGAGACCAACACCACCATCTCGGCCGGGGATTGCACCCTGGCGGCGCAACGCATGGCGGCTCGTCTGAAGGCCGCCGGCTATCCTGATGCCGACCTGCGCCTATTCGTCCCCGGAGGACATCCAAAGGAGGGTGGGCTCGTGGCGGTGCTTCACGGCTCCGACTCCGGGGCCAAGGCGATCCTGATGCTTGCCCATATTGATGTGGTCGAAGCCAGGCGGGAAGACTGGACGCGTGACCCGTTCACCCTGATCGAGGAGGACGGCTACTTCTACGGTCGCGGAACCAGCGACATGAAAGCCCAGGCCGCCATCTGGGTCGACAACCTGATTCGCTACCGCGAGGAAGGCTACCGCCCGAAGCGGTCGATCAAACTGGCGTTGACCTGTGGAGAAGAGACCGATACCGCTGTGAACGGTGCCAATTGGCTGACTAAAAATGATCTCGGCTCCGTCGATGCCGAGTTCGCCCTGACCGAAGGCATGGATGGCAGTCTCGATGCGCAAGGACATCGGATTGCGCTCAACATCCTGGCGGCGGAGAAGACGTACGCGGACTATGCTTTCGAGGTTACCAACCCCGGCGGCCACAGTTCGCGACCGGTCCCAGACAACGCAATCTATCGCCTGGTGCGCGCCGTTGACCGCGTGAGCCACTACGACTTCCCGGTTCAACTGAACGACGCGAACCGCGCCTATTTCTCCGGGATGGCAAGCCTGGTAGGCGGAACGGACGGTGCCGCGATGGCGGCCATCGTGCGCGATCCTCACGATGTGGCGGCACTCGCCGTGCTCGACCAGGAACCAAACTGGCACGCCATGCTGCGCACGACCTGCGTGGCCACGATGCTAGCGGCAGGTCACGCGACCAACGCCCTGCCGCAGCGCGCGACCGCGAACATCAATTGCCGCATCTTTCCGGGAGTCTCGCGCGAGGCGATCCTCGAGCAGTTGCAGCGCGTCGCGGATGATCCGGCGGTCAAGATCAGTGTTACGGGAAATCCAGGCCCGCTCCCGCCGCCCACCCCCTTGACGGCGCAGATCCTCGATCCAGTCAAAAAGGTCGCGGCACAACTGTGGCCCGGGGTTCCGGTCGTGCCGGCACTCGAGCCCGGTGGCTCGGATGCCGTTTATCTGGATCGCGCCGGAATCCCCACCTACGGGATCACGGGCATCTTCACCGACCCCGATGGCGGGCATATCCATGGATTGAACGAGCGCGTCCGTGTGCAGTCGGTTTATGAGGGTCGGACGTTTCTGTATCGGTTGGTGAAGCTCTACGCGGATCAGTAAAGCTGGCCCGAGATAGCCCACTTGGGCCAGCTATTGGATCATGTGCTTTCCCATTGCTGTCTGTGATAACGTCCCGCGAGAATTATCGGTCTTCGGAGATTACAATGACAAAAGCGCTTGTGAAAACGCCCTGGCACATTTGGCTGATCGGCGTGATCGCCGTACTGTTCAACTCCATCGGAGTGTTCGACTTCGTGATGAGCATGGCGCGGGGCGCCGAGTACCAGGCCAGTGCGGGCATGACGCCGGATCAGATCGCCCACTATCAAGCTATGCCTGGCTGGATGACGGTCGTCTGGGCCGTAGGCGTCTTTGGGGCGTTCCTGGCTTCGATCCTCCTGCTGCTGCGCAGAAAACTGGCATTGCCCGTCTTTGTCCTGTCGCTGGCGGCGTTTCTCATCAGCCTCCTGTACACCTATGTCCTCACTAACGGCGGCGCCGTCATGGGTCAGCAGATGGCGATCACGAGCGCTGTCATCGCGGGCCTGTTGGTATTCTTCAGCTGGTACTCATGGTTCATGGGTATGCGGGGCGTGCTCCGCTGACGCGCCCTTGGCGCCTGCGTGCAGCTGGCGTTGGTAATCGGCGGCATCGAAATGCCCTTTCGACTCTGCGATCAGTCCGTCTGGCCCAAACCGCCACTCTTCGAAGCCACTGATCCGGACAAATTTCCCCGTGCCGCCGGGACCCGTGTTGGTTCCGGTCAGCGTCCAGTGGTAGGAAACCTGAGCGCCGTTGACGGTAACTTTGTCCATCCTGACCACCAGGTCGGGAAAGGCGCTCATGAACCCCTGGGCGACAGCAGTAATTGCTGCGCGCCCGACCGCCGGGCTCCCGTCATTGACCTTCAGCGATCCGTGATCGGAAAAAAACGCAGCAACGCTTGCGGCCTTCTGGCTGCACCAGGCGGCAGTGTAGCGAGCAGCAAACTCATTCAGCTTGTTCGAATCCATGGTAGTCCTCCCAGCTGTGCAGGCCGTCAGAAATACAAGCAGCAGGGGC
>JBAVRE010000101.1:0-26215 GCA_049694695.1 Steroidobacteraceae bacterium
GAGCATGAGTGATTCCAATCCCAAGGCAGGCCCAGGTCTCACCGCCATTCGGGCGGCGCTGGACAGCTACTTTGCCAGCCGTGGCCACTGGCCCCCGCAGCGGCGCGCGCAGGCGGAAAGAGAGCTCGGCGAACTGCTGGCGCAGCTGCAGCGCCTGGCCACCAGCCTGCATATCGATCTCACGGCGGCTGATGATCAGGCTCCGCACCAACGCTAGTTTGCCAACTCCTTGATCAGCTCCGCCAGCGAAGCCATCGGCGGCGAGCAGCTGCTGCCACGGCACAGGTACGCAGTGCCTCCCGGCAGCGGTACTTTGGCAAGCAAAGCGGCCGGCAGATCGGCCGCGTCTTCGGCAATGGCCAGCACCATGCGGCGCGGCGCATAGACTGCGGCGAGTTGCTGCTGCCAGGCGGTCATCAGCGCCGGCGGGCCGCGCAGAATGACGATCTCCGGCGCCTGCAGATGCTCTTCGAGCGCCTGCAGCAGGGTGGCGTGCGCTTGTGGGTGTTGCGCGATGGCGGGCCAGGCCGCACGCAGGCAGCGCTCAGCGGCGAGCAGGTAACGCTCTTCGCCCAGCAGATAGCCCAGGCGTTGCAGCACCACGGCCGCGGCGCCGGCGCCGGCGGGCAGGGCGTCATCACCAAAGGACTTGGGGCGGCTGATCAGTGTCTCGTGATCGTCAGCAGTAAAATAGAAGCCGCCGGCGGCGCTATCTTCAAAGTGCGCCAGCACCACCTCCATCAGTTCGCAGGCGAACTGCAGCTCTGCCACATCGAAGCGTACGCTGGCCAATTCCAGTATTGCCTCGGCCAGGAATACGTAGTCGTCGAGGTAGGCGCCTAGTCGGGCGTCGCCGTCGGCGCTGGTGGCCAGCAGGCGCCCGTTGCGCCAATGTTGTGTCCGCAGGAACTGCAGTGCGGCGCCCGCCGCAACGGCCAGATCAGGGCGCACCAGCAGGCGCGCGGCGCTCGCCAGTGCGCGAATCGTGAGTGCATTCCAGCTGGTGAGCAGCTTCTCGTCGCGCGCCGGGCGCACCCGGAGTGCGCGCACGGCCATTAGTTTGTGACGCGCCTGCAGCAGCAGGGCCGTGAGTTCCGGTTCACGCAGGCCGTGTGCCTGCGCCAGCGCTTCAAGGCTCGTGGCGACGATCAGGTGGTGCGCATGGCCCTCAAAATTCTCCGGGCGATCGAGGCCGTAGCGGGAGGCGAATAGTGCGTATTCGGCCTCGCTCAGCAGTGCGCGTACCTGCGAAGTTTGCCAGACGTAGAAGCTGCCTTCTTCACCGGCCGCGTCGGCATCCAGGCTGGAATAGAAAGCGCCGCCCGGCGCGCGCATTTCGGCCAGCAGCCAGTCGGCGGTGCGGCCAGCCACCTCGGCGTACAGCCTGTCGCCGGTTGCACAGGCGGCCTCGGCATACACGCCCAGCAATGCGGCATTGTCATACAGCATCTTTTCAAAATGCGGGATCGCCCATTGGGCATCAACGCTGTAGCGATAAAAGCCGCCGCCGAGCTGATCGAACAGGCCGCCCTCGGCCATGCGCGTGAGCGTCAGGCCCGCCATGTACAGGGCCTGCAGGTCCGGCGTCAAGGCTGCAGCGCTGGCGTGCCAGTCGCGCAGCAGGCGCTGGATCAGCGGTGCGTGGGGAAATTTGGGCGCGCCGCCAAAGCCACCCCAGTCGCGATCGAGGCTGCGTTCCAGCTGGGCGCGGCATTGGCGCAGCGGCCCGGAATCGAGCGGCAGATCGCCGGCCACTGGTGGTGGGTTCAGATCATCGAGCGCGCTGACCACCTTGCCGGCGCCAGCGCGCAGGTCGGCTTCGTGCTCGCGGTAGTAGTCGGCGACATGGGTGAGCAGATCGCGAAACGAGGGCATGCCATGACGTGGCACCGGTGGAAAATACGTTCCCGCGAAGAACGGCCGTTGATCGTCGTGCATCAGGAACACCGTCAGCGGCCAGCCGCCGCCGCGACCGCTGAGCATCTGCTGCGCGAGCTGGTAGAGCTTGTCGATGTCCGGACGCTCTTCGCGATCGACCTTGATATTGACGAAGCGCTCGTTCATGAGCGCCGCCGTGGCCTCATCCTCGAAGGATTCGTGCGCCATCACGTGGCACCAGTGGCAGGCGGCGTAACCGATCGAGAGCAAAATGGGTTTGTGCTCGCGCCGCGCCAGCGCCAAAGCGGCTTCACCCCAGGGGTACCAGTCCACGGGGTTGCCCGCGTGCTGGCGCAGGTAGGGGCTGGTTTCGCTTGCCAGACGGTTGCTGTGGGCGCCCGCTACATTGCCCATGGGGTGTGCCTGTCACTTTGAGTAGAATGGCGCGCCACTATACGCGAGACCCTCCTTCGAATGACTCTCATCGACGACGATCCACCAGCGCCGGAGCCGACTGGCGCTGCCGCGCTGGCATTGCCCGTGTTACAGCTAAAGCGTGGTGAAGACCGCCGGCTACGTGCCGGCCATCTGTGGGTGTTTTCAAATGAGGTGGATACCACGGCGACGCCGCTGGTTGGTTTCGCCGTGGGCGCACAGGCGCGCGTGCTGAGCGACCGCGGCCAGTTTCTCGGCTACGCCTATGTGAATCCGCACGCGCTGATCTGCGCGCGCATCATGACGCGCAGTCCCGTGCATCTGCCCGATCGCTCGTTGCTGGTGCATCGCCTCAAAGTGGCACTGGCGCTGCGCGAGCGTTACTACGCCGCCCCGTATTACCGTCTGGTGTTTGGCGAGTCCGATGGCCTGCCGGGTCTGGTGCTGGATCGCTATGGCGAGGTGGTGGTGGGCCAGATCGCTACCGCCGGCATGGAGGCCATGCGCGCCGACATCGAAGCGGCGGTCGCCAAGGTGCTCGCGCCGCAGGTGCTGGTCTGGAAGAACGATGGCGGCGCCCGCGAGCTTGAACAATTGCCGCGGCAGATCATCACCGCCATTGGC
The DNA here is from genome assembly GCA_049694695.1 of Steroidobacteraceae bacterium. Lineage (GTDB taxonomy): Bacteria > Pseudomonadota > Gammaproteobacteria > Steroidobacterales > Steroidobacteraceae > FEN-1191. The sequence goes on from JBAVRE010000101.1 coordinate 2,938, forward strand.
AAGGCGCCCGACGAAGTGTCGGTGGTTGAGGGTGTGCTGAGGTTTCAGGCGCCACTGGCGAGCGGCCAGAAAACCGGCTGGTTTTACGATCAGAGCGCCAATCGTGAGCAGTTTCGCCGCCTGCTGTGGCCCGGCGTGCGGGTGCTCGATATCTGCAGTTACGCCGGCGCCTGGGCGATTACCGCACTGCGCTGCGGCGCGCGCGAAGCCCTGTGCGTCGATTCATCGGAGGTGGCTCTGGCGATGGCGGAGCGCAATGCGAGCGCCAACGGCGTGCAGTTGCGCAGCCAGCGCGGCGATGCTTTCGAGGTGCTCGACGAACTGCAGCGCGCCGGTGAACGCTTCGACGTCGTGGTGCTCGACCCGCCCGCTTTCATCAAGCGTCGCAAGGACCACCCGCGCGGCGCCGCCGCGTATCGCAAGCTCAATCAGCTCGCCATGCGCCTGCTCGAGCGCGATGCCCTGCTGGTGAGTTGTTCGTGCTCCTGGCATCTGCCGGCCGATGAACTGGCCGTGCTGATCCAGTCGGCCGGGCGTCACACCAGCCGTTTCGTGCAGCTGCTGGCCAGTGGCGGTCAGTCGCCCGACCATCCGGTGCACCCGGCGATACCGGAAACCCGGTACCTGAAGGCTTTTTTCTGCCGTGTCACACGCGAGTAAGTTGCAGGTAGAATTGCGCCCCTGATGTTGACCTATCCGCCTATCAACCCGATCGCGCTGCAGCTTGGGCCGCTGCGCGTGCACTGGTACGGCATCATGTACCTGGTGGCCTTTGGCGCCGCCTGGTGGCTGGCGCGGCGGCGTGCGGCGGCGGCGGGCTCCACCTGGTCGCCGCGCGCCGTAGATGATTTTATTTTCTACGCGATGCTCGGCACCATCATCGGCGGGCGCGTGGGTTATGTGCTGTTCTACGGCGAGGCGCTGTGGCGCGCCGATATCTGGTATCCGCTCAAGATCTGGCAGGGCGGCATGTCTTTCCACGGTGGGTTCCTGGGTGTGCTGGCTGCCGTGGCGCTGTATGCGCGCGCGCAGGGCCGCAGGGTCTTCGATGTGTTCGATTTTGCGGCGCCACTGCCGGGCATTGGCATCTTGGCAGTGCGCGTCGGCAATTTCATCAATGGCGAACTGTGGGGGCGACCGACCGAGGGCTGGTATGGCATGTGGGTGAGTGACAGCCCGGGCGCGCCACTCATCGCCCGGCATCCCTCACAGCTTTACGAAGCCGGGCTGGAAGGGCTGCTGCTGTTTCTCATCGTCTGGTACTACACTCGCAGGCCGCGACCGCGATACGCGCCCTCAGCGGTTTTCCTGCTGTGTTATTCATTGGCGCGCATCAGCGTGGAATTCGTGCGCGTGCCCGACGCCCAGCTCGGCTACCTGGCCGGCGGCTGGTTGACGATGGGCCAGCTGCTCTCGCTCCCCATGCTGCTCGGTGGCGTCGCGCTGTGGATCGTCGCCTACACCCGCCGCGAGCCCTCCGGTAACTATCAAGCCGCGGCATGAAGCCCTACCTCGAGCTGTTGCGCCGCGTGCGTGAGCAGGGTGAGCCCAAGCAGGATCGCACCGGCACTGGCACGCGCGCGCTGTTTGGCTACCAGATGCGCTTTGACCTGGCGGCCGGGTTTCCGCTGGTGACCACCAAGAAGATTCACCTGCCCGCGGTGATTCATGAACTCCTGTGGTTCCTGAGTGGCGACACCAACACCCGCTATCTGCGCGAACACGGGGTGCGCATCTGGGATGAATGGGCCGACGCGCACGGCGAGCTCGGCCCGGTCTACGGCAAGCAGTGGCGCCGCTGGCAGGCTGCCGACGGTCGCCTGATCGATCAGATCAGCGAGGCCGTGCGGCTGATTCGCACCGCTCCGGATTCGCGGCGCATTATTGTCAGTGCCTGGAACGTCGGCGAGCTTGCCGCCATGGCGCTGCAGCCCTGTCACGCGCTGTTCCAGTTCTTCGTGGCGGGCGGCCGGCTCTCGTGCCAGCTCTATCAGCGCAGTGCCGATGTGTTCCTGGGCGTGCCCTTCAACATTGCCTCGTACGCGTTGCTGACGCACATGCTGGCGCAGCAATGCGATCTGCAGCCGGGCGAATTCATCTGGAGCGGCGGCGATTGCCACCTCTATGCCAACCACTTCGAGCAGGCCGACGAGCAGCTGGCGCGCATCCCGCTGGCGCTGCCGCGGCTGCTGCTGCGGCGCCGGCCAGCGACTATTTTCGATTACCACCATGAGGATTTCGATTTCGTGAATTACAAGTTTCATCCGGCCATCAAAGCGCCGATTGCAGTATGAGTTCCAGCAGCAGTTCGCCGCGCCGGCGACCGATGTTTCGCGTGCGCCGCTCGCGCGTACACGGCCAGGGGGTGTTCGCCGTGCGGCGCATCCGCAAAGGCACCCGCATCGTTGAATACCTTGGTGAGCGCGTCTCCCACAAGGAGGCGGATCGCCGCTACGAGCTGAAACAGTCGGATGACAATCACACCTTCCTGTTCATCGTCGATCGCGGCATCGTCATCGATGCGGGCGTGAACGGCAACGACGCGCGCTTCATCAATCATGGCTGCGAGCCCAACTGCGAGTCGGTGACCGAAGAGCGGCGGGTGTTCGTCGAGGCGATCCGCACCATTCAGCCAGGCGAGGAACTCAAGTACGACTACTCGATCGGTCGCGCCAGGGATGATCCGCCCGATGTCGACGAGGTGTTTGCCTGCCGGTGCGGCGCCGACCAGTGCCGCGGCACCATGCTGTGGCCGGCCAAGCGGCCGCTGGCGCGCAAGCCGCCGCAGCGCAAGCGCAGGCGCAAATGAGCGGCGGCAAACTGTCGTTCGGCGCCACGCTGGGTGCGATCGGCGTGGTCTATGGCGACATCGGCACCAGTCCGCTGTATGCCCTGCAGCAGTCACTGGTCGCGACCGGGCGTGCGCCGCAGGATCCGACTGCCGTGCTGGGCGTGCTGTCGTTGATGTTCTGGAGCCTGCTGATCGTCGTCACGCTCAAGTACGTGGTGCTGATCATGCGTGCCGACAACGAAGGCGAGGGCGGTATCCTCTCGCTGTTTGCGCTGGTACAGCGAAAGCTGGAAGACATGAATCGCTGGGGCCGGGCGCTGATCGCACTCGCGGTGATGGGCGCCGCGCTGTTCTACTGTGATGCGCTGATTACCCCGGCGATCTCGGTGCTGGGCGCGGTCGAAGGCCTGGAGCTGCTCGATGCCGACCTGGCGCGGGCGGTGATTCCCATATCGCTGGTCATCATCCTGCTGTTGTTCGCGATCCAGCGCCGCGGCACCGAGCGCGTCGGCCGCCTGTTCGGACCGATCATGCTGCTGTGGTTTCTGGTGCTGGCGCTGACCGGTGGAATCGCCATCGTGCACAATCCGGCGGTACTGGCGGCACTCAATCCGGCCTACGGTCTCCAGATACTGTTCATACGCCCCGGTATCACCCTGGCAATACTCGGTGCGGTCATTCTGACCGTCACCGGCGGCGAGGCGTTGTATGCCGACATGGGTCACTTCGGCAAGGCGCCGGTACGGCTGGCGTGGTTTGTACTGGTATGGCCGGCGTTGTTATTGAGCTATTTCGGCCAGGGTGCGTTGATTCTTGGCGACGCTGCGGCGGCGCGCAAGCCACTATTCGCACTGGTGCCGCCAGAGTTCCTGCCGTGGATGGTGGCGCTGGCCACCCTGGCCGCCATCATCGCTTCACAGGCCACGATTACCGGCGCCTTTTCCGTCACCCGCCAGGCGGTGCAGCTCGATCTGCTGCCGCGTCTGCGTATCCTGCAGACCTCGGCGCGCGAGCACAGTCAGATCTTCGTGCCGATCGTGAACGCCATCGTGCTGGTTGCCGTGTGCCTGCTGGTGATCGGCTTCGGCTCCTCGGACGCGCTCGGTGGCACCTACGGCGCGGCCGTCGCTGCCACCATGGCGATCGACACCGTCCTCGCCATGGTGCTGGCCGCTTCACGCTGGCGCTGGTCGCGCTGGCAGATCGCCATGAGTTTTGGCCTGCTGCTGATCGTCGACCTGGCCTACCTGATCAGCAACCTGGCGAAGTTCGCACAGGGCGCGTGGGTGCCGCTGGTGCTGGGCGCCATGCTGTTCGGTGTCTTCATGACCTGGCGATCGGGCCGACGGCTGCTGCGCAACGCGCTGCGCGAAGTAGCGGTGCCGCTCATGGACCTGCCGCGAATACTGGCCAGCGCCACGCGCGTGCCCGGTACGGCGGTGTTCCTGGTGAGCGAGCCGCAGTACGTGCCCACCGCACTGCTGCGCAATCTCGAGCACAACCACGTGGTGCACGAGCGGCTGGTGTTTCTCAACATGGAATTTTCCCGCTCACCGCGCCAGGATCCCGCCGATCGCGTGCGCATTGACACCCTGCAGGACGAGGTTTACCTGGTGACGGCGCGCTTTGGCTTCATGGAGACACCTGATGTAAACGAAGCGCTCAAGCAATGCCGGGTACGGGGCCTGACTCTATTCGGCCTGGACTGCTCATTCTTTCTCGGCTGGCACCTGGTGCGCCCGCGCCCCCGCCCCGGCTATGAGGGCATGCGCCGGCGCCTGTTCGCCTGGATGCAGCGGCGCAGCACGCAGGCGGCGGAATTTTTCCGCATGCCCGCGAAGCGTGTCATCGTGCTGGCCACGCAGGTCGAGCTGTAACGCGCCAGCGGCATGCAGGTCTCAATCATCGTTGCCGTGGCGGACAATGGCGTGATCGGCCGCGCACAGCAGTTGCCCTGGCACCTGCCTGATGACCTCAGGCGTTTCAAGACCCTGACCATGGGCAAACCGGTACTCATGGGGCGACGCACCTATGAATCGATTGGCAGGCTGCTGCCGGGTCGGCGCAACCTGGTGCTGAGCCGCAAGCCAATCGCCGAACCGCATGGCGACAGGGTACCGGCGCCCGCGACGCTGGCGGTCGGCACGACGCTGGAGCGCGTCGCCAGCCTGGCAGAGGCCCTGCAGTGCTGTGCGGCAGCCGGTGAAGTGTGCGTCATCGGCGGCGCTGACGTGTTCCGGGATGCGCTGCCCCTGGCCACTCACCTGCACCTGACGCGGGTAGGCGCGCAGATAGCGGGCGATGTGCGCTTCCCGGATTTTGACCTGCGCGAATGGCGCGAGACGGCCAGGCTCGAACACCCTGCCGATGAGCGGCATGCCTGGCCGCTCGCCTTCATCGACCTGGAACGCCTCAGGCGCTGAGCGCTGCGCGGCGATTCTCCGGGCCCAGGTAGCGGGCGAGCGCTGTGAGCCGCCCGATGGCGCCGGCGTAACTATCCGGGCCGCCGCTGTCGATCAGGGCGCGCGTCACTTGCGCGGCGCCGATGCTCGCCCCCTGGCCGCGCTGGCCCTCGTCCCCGTCATGCCGTGGGCAGCCACCGAAGGCACCCGGCTCCAGCGCCGAGAGTTCACCCGGCTGGCAGCGCGCGTCGCCGGTGCCGCGGATCACGCCAGGATAACCTGCCGGGAACACCGGCCCGCCGCGTGCCGGCATGGCAGCGACGAGCAATATGCCGCGCGCCACGGCCTGGGCAATGGCTGAGCGCAATATGGGCCGGTCAGCCGCCAACCCCAGGCTCAGGTGCAGCAGGTTGACGTGCTCGCCGACCGCCCAGTCGATCGCGGCGGCGATGATCGCGGCACTGGTGGGCGCGCCTGCAGTGAATACCTGGGCCAGCACCAGCTCGGCATCGGCGCCGTCGGCGGTGAGGATCGAGGCAATGCGGGTACCGTGACCGGTGGGGTCGGGTCCGCATTCGACGCGCGCGACCCGCTGGGCGCTGGCGACGAAGCGCGCAGCAACGCTGGCGCCGGGGAACGCGCCGCAGCTGTCGATCAGGCCGATGCGCCAGCTCACGGCGCTACGCCCCGACCGGCGCGGTACGCAGCGTGCCGGCATCCAGCACCCAGCACAGGTCTACATTTTCAATAGTGGTGTCGCGGTGCGTAATCACGATCCGCGTCCGCTGCGGAAAGGAGTTGTCGAGGGCGCGCTGCACGGCCACGGCGTTGTCGTGATCCAGGCCGCTGGTCGCTTCGTCCAGGATGACGACCAGCGGATCAGCCAGCGACGCACGGGCCAGGGCAATGCGCTGCCGCTGGCCGGTGGACAGGCTCGCGCCGCCTTCACCTACCTCGGTGAGATAGCCGTCTGGCAGATCGGGTACGAACTCGTCCACCCGGGCGAGTATGGCCGCCTGCAATACCGCAGCTTCATCGGCATCAGGATGGCCATAGCGCAGGTTGTCGAGAATGGTGCCGCGAAACAGCACTGGCGAGTGTTCGACCACGACGATGCGACGCCGCAACTCCTGCAACTGGATCTGCCCGAGCGGTATGCCGTCGAGAAGAATGCGGCCAGAATCCGGGTCCACAAAGCGACGCAACAGGTCGGCGATGGTGGTCTTGCCAGCGCCGGAGGCGCCGCGCAGCAGCAGTTTGCTGCCGGCCGGAATCTCGACGCTGACATCATCGAGCAGCATGCGGCCATCGCGCGGCAGCCGCATGCTCAGGTTTTCAAATCGCAGTGCGCCCCGCGCCTCCGGGCCCAGGAACGCGGCCGCGGCGGCTTCAGCCACGATTGGCAGCGCCTGCAGCTGGCGCACGCGCTCCAGGCTTACCCGGGCGCGTTGATAGCCGGTGTAGAGGCCGGAGAGCGAGGCGGCCGAGCCCGCAATGCGACCCAGGTAAGCGACGAAGGCGATGAGCGTTCCAAGGCTGAGCGCGCCGTGCAGGACATACCATCCGCCGAGCAGGAAAGTTGCCGCCGTGGCGATGTGGCCGAGGAAACTGGTGGCGGATCCCGTGGCATAGGCCACCATCTGAGCCTTGACCACCCGCGACAGGAAGCTCTCGCCAAGCTTGCCTAAGCGTTCGGTCTCGGCCGCTTCGGCTGCCGCGGCCTGGACAGTGCGCGCGTTACCCAGAGTCTCGATCAGAAAACCGCTGACGCGGCTGGCCTGTTCGCGTACCGCGCGTGTGCTGGTCTCAATGCGTGCGCGCGCATAGTGGCGCACGATCAGCTGCAGCGGCAGCAGCGCCGCCATGACCAGCGTCATGCGCCAGGACAAGCGCAGCATCACTGCGCCGACCAGGCACAGCGTCAACGCGCTGCTGACGAAAGCGGCCGCGGAATCCGTGCCGAAGCGCTGCACTTCGGCCACGTCGCCATCCAGACGGGTCACCAGGTCGCCGACCGCGTGCTCGGCCAGGCGCCGTGGCGAGACCTGCAACAGGCGGCGGTAAGTCGCGCCACGCAGAGCGAACAGCACCCGGCCGGAGGCGCGTACGTAAAGTGCGCGGTGCACGCCGCCCAGAATCATCCCGGCCAGCGCCAACGCCAGCATGCCGAGGCAAGCGATGAGCAACTGATCGTAGTGGCGGCCGATCAGGCCGGCGTCGATTGCCAGGCGTGTCAGCAGCGGCTGCGCCGCCGCGAGCGTGGCGATCAACAGGCTCAGGAGCAGCGTCAGCAGCAGCGTCGGCAGCTGTGGCCGCAGATAGGGCCACAGCAACTCAAGGATGCCCGCCTGTTTACCTGGTATGGATGACACGCAGACTGGCCAGCGACTGGTCGGGGCAGTCCGGCAGCTTCAGGTTGGCCCTTCTTGCCAGCGTGGCCGTGTCGTAGAACCCCACGTCGCACATCGTTCCGCCGATGTACAGTTCACGGCCGTCAGCAGAAATATTGACGGAATAGTAAGTGTGATCCAGCGGCTTGCGGTGCGCGAGCGTGTGATGCTCGACGTCGATTTCACTCAGGGTTGAGTAGACACCAAATGCCCGCTTGCGATCCGGGCTCAGGACCGTGGAGAAAATCAGCGCTGCGGAATCTTCGAAATCCTGGAAATCGAGCGCGCCGGAGCGCAAGTCCAGCAACATCAAGCCGGTTCGCGGCACCTTGTTGTCGCCAGTCGTGACTTCGGAATACAGCGGAGTCACGAACACGCCGGTGGGTTCGGTGACCGGCCAGAATGCCAGCATATCGGGTTGCGAATGCGCGGCCAGCGTCCAGTGTTGAATGCCGCGCTCGCCCAGCAGTTTGCCGCTGTGGAGGTCGTACTCGTAAAGTTCGAAGCCCAGGGCATAGAAACTGCGGCCACTGGGGCGCATCAGCAGCATGTGTACGCGCCGCGGCGCTGCGAAGCTGCGTACCGGCTGCGCCTGCAGGCCGGCCTTGGTATTGAACACGCTAAAGCGCGGCTCCTGCACCTGGTATTCGTTGGGCTTGAGCAGCACCGGCAGTTCGTAGGCGAGCAACTCCTTGCCATCCGGGGTCACGGCAAATCCGCCGAAATCCTTGACGCGCTCCCCGGGCCTGGACAAATCGGCACGAAACACGGTCTTGCCGCTCGAAAGATCGATGCCGACGATGCTCTCCATTCGGTTGACCAGCACATAGGCGATGCGGCCGTCCGGTGACGGAACAATAGTGAACACCGAACCATTGGCACCGGGAATGCGGAAAGTCGACTGGATGCTGCGGGTCGCGGGGTCGATGACGATCAGCCGATCGGGCTTGGCGCCGGTGAGCAGCAGTTCGCGGCCCAGCGCCGCAGGCGCCACGACGGCCAGTGCCAGCGCCGCCAGCACAATCGCTCTCATCGAGCGTGCCACGATCAGCAACGGTCTGGATGCTGCCATACGCAATGTCCTGCTCATTTCTTGGGGAACACGGCGTCGAGTTCGCGCCAGTCATTCTGGCCCGAAGGCTTGCCCGCGTCCCAGTCGGGATAGGTGCTCATGGTGTCGGGCACCTGCGCCGGCCACCAGCAGGGATCCGAGCAGCCATAGAGATCGGCTTCCATCGGCTGGCACAACGAGGCGACGCCGCCAAAGACATCGACCTCCCAGCCGGGATCGAAAGTCGTCGAGCAGCCGGCGACCGTGTCCATGGCCACGACCTCGGCCAGGTGGCCAGCGTCCGCGGCCTGCAGCAGCAGCTGCGCCTTGCGGTTGGTGGGTTTCAGTTCACTCATCAGTGGGCACTCCTCGGTTCGAGGTGGCGGGCAAAAAACTGTGGATTGTGGCGCTGGATATCTCCGTAGACGCGCACGCCGAAATCGACCCAGCTGCGCAGCAGATCGCAGTAATGATAAGTGCGGTGGTGCGGATCGCCAAAACGCGCATAGGCCTCGTGGTAACAGCCCCCGGCGCACAGATTGCGGATCCGGCAGGTGGCGCAGTGCGTGCCCTCGCGGTCGATGGCCTTATCGAGGAAGGCGCCCAGGCGACCCTTGTCTATGCCGTCCGTGACATTGCCGAAAGTCGGCAAATCAGAGCCCGTGAACCGATGGCACAGATTCAGCTCACCTTTGGCATCGACGGCGAGCAGGCCCACACCGGCGCCGCAGGGCAGTGATTTGCGACGGCCTTCGTGCAGATCGGTCATCAGCTGGTGCATGTTCGAAAAGCCGTTGTTGCGATCGCGCAGCGCGTGTTCGCGATACTGCAGTCCGAGCCGTTCGAAGGCCTGGTGCACTTCCACCAGCTCCGCTTCGCTGAGTGCGTGGCCGTCGCCTGCCGATGAGGTCACCGGCGCGTAGCCGACTTCGTGGAAGCCGAGCTTAGCGCGCAGATGTTCGTGGGTGGCTTCCACGTCGGTGTTGCCAGCGCCCAGCGTGACGCGCGCACCCACGGGCCTGGAGCGATAGCGCTCGAGCAGCAGCGCCACTTTGCGCGCCACGACCTCGTAGGTGCCGCGGCCGCCGACGCTCTTGCGATGCCGGTCGTGCAGTTCCTTCGGGCCGTCGATGGATACGGATATGCCGAAGCGGTGGGCATCAAAATATTCAATGAGCCCGGCGTTCAGCAGGGTTGCATTGGTGGTCAGCGAAAAATCGATGCGCTTGCCGGCGCGCTCGACCGCGGCCTCCGCATAGGCGACCACCTCGCGGATCAGCGGCACGTTGGTGAGCGGCTCGCCTCCGAAGAACACGATGTTGATTTTATCGCGCTCGGCGCCCGCCTCGAGCAGCAGGTCGACGCTGCGCGCGGCGGTGGCGAAGCTCATGCGCTTGCCGTCTACGGGTTTCGCCAGGTCTTCCTTATAGCAATAGGTGCAGGCCAGATTGCAGCCGGTGTTGACGTTGAGCACCAGAGTGCTGAGCGGGTAGGCGGCTACCTTGACGCTCACCGGATTGATGGGCTTGAGGCTGCCGGAGACCTGCAGGATCTCGAGCTTGCCCAGTTCGTTGGCGAAGGCGCGCAGCCGATCGGGCGCATACTGACCGGCAAATTCACTGACGAGCTCATCGATCGAAGTGCCGCCCGGGCGCCGGCAGGCGTCGATGACCGCCAGGCCCAGGGCATCCACGCCGAACACGGCCGTTGTGGGCACGTGCAACAGATAGTCGCCGGCGGGGTCGCGCACCACGTGCCCGTTCCACTTGTTGAATTCCAGTCGTTGCTGGGTAATGTGCATGACTATCCCGTGTCCGTTCAGTAGATGGGGGGCGTGTTCCAGCGTTGCACGGTCACGATCAGGTGCGCGCGGCCTTCGAGCGCCTGCTCGCCATCGCGCACGCGCGCGACGATTGCGAGGTTACCGACATTGTTGCCGGAAAACTCGCGCGCCGGATTCGGTCCGGCGCCGCCCGGCACGAACCGGCCATTGCCCTCGAGAGAACCTGCGTAGCCCACGTCATTGCTGCGCTTGGCCTCGGCATCGAAGGGCAGCATGCTCCACTCCGCCGGCATGGGGCCGAGCGCCAGGTATTCGCCGCCCGGCAAGCGCGTCGCAGCCAGCGCCTCGAACTGAGCCGTGACGGGCGCCATCTTGCCGCCACCGAGCCGCGCTATGCCGAAGGCCGGCGTTACCTCGATGCGGTCGATCTGCCGGAAGATCACTAACGCACCATTGCCCGAGGCGCCGCCGACCGTGACCGTGCGACTGCCAGGCGCGGCGTTGGCATCGGCGCTGAGCACGGCGTGCAGCACGTTGGCAGTGCGGCTGATGACGCGCGCGCTGACGCCTGGACCAAACGACAGGGTTGCAGTCTGGTCGAGGCCGGTGCCCACGACGGTGACCTCGCCGGTAGCGCCTGCCTTCAGGGCTCTGGGCAGCACGGCCAGGATGGTCGGGGTACTGCCTGCGCGAATTGCGCGCCAGTCGCCACCCTCTTCGCTGTGTGCCGGATCAAACCAGCGCCCCTCGATCTGCGTACCATCTTCGGAGAGCGCAAATATTTCGCGCGTCTCGCGACCGGCAAGCTGCCCGCGTCCGCGCCATTCGTAGCCGGTGTAGACGGTGGCCTGGGATTCGCCGCCCAGTGCCGCACCAGCGCGATCCGCGAGCTCGTAGTGGGCCGCGTAGTCGCCGGACTCGGTGCGTTTGATCTGGGCCGTGCCATAGAGCGTGCGTCCGCCCGGCTCGTGGCCGGTGACGATCCAGGTGCCACTGAGCTCGCGCGGCGCCTGGGCGCGCCACGCGCTCCAGGCCGCAGACTCAAAGGGAAACAAGGCCCCGAGCCTGGCGGGCAGCTGCTCCGAGGCGATCTGCCACCAGGGGCGATCACGCCCCGAGGCCTGATATTCGGTCGTCGGCCACTGGCCTACATGGGTATGCGCCAGTTTGAGCCACTCATCGGCATCGCGCCGCTGTAGTGCAGCGCGGGCCAGCGTATGACAGCGACCGCACATGACGGCCAGCTCCGGACCCAGGTTCAGATCCTGGACATTGGCGCGCCGCTCCAGCGCAAAGCGCGAGGGCTGCGCTTCGCTGGGCGCCAGGCCCTGCGTGTCGGCCAGGTAATGGACCAGCTGATCACGCACCGTTTCATCCAGCGCGATGCCGTGTACCTGCTGCATGCGAAACAGCGTCATCACCCAGCCTTCAGGCGTCTTGCGAATCGAACTGACGCGCTCGAACCGTCCGTCTTTCTCGAAGTGACAGCCGCTGCAGTAAGAGCGGAGCAACGCCGCGCCGTCAGGCGCTGGAGCGGCGGCAGCGCTTGCCGACGCCAGCGCCAGCAGCACCGGCAGCAGCATGGACGGCGCCGCGGCAATTCTGGTGAGACCTTTGAGCACGGTTTCAGCCTCCTGAGGAAAGCGATGGGTGTTCGAGCGCCGGGCGCCGCGGCTTCGGTACCGCGAGCAGCGCGCGATAGGCCTCGGCCGTTGCCGACCAGAACCGGCCGCGCGCAGCGTTTTCACCATACAGGTCTGCGGCAATGGCCAGGTGCCCTCGCCAGGCCGCACGCTGCCGCTCGGCCGCAAAGCGTTGTGCGAGCGCGGCGTCACCGCCGCGCAGCACCGAGTCGATGGCAGTCGCAATCAATCGTGCGCCGCGCACGGCTTCATAGATGCCCTGGCCGGAAAGCGGATCGGGAGCGAAGGCCGCATCGCCCACGCGCCAGCGCGCCAGATCGGCGCTGCGCTGGCCGAGGCTGGCATGTGCCGGACGGATTGTCGCCGGCCCCGCGGGCCGGGCGCCCTGCAACGCGGCCGCCAGCGGCGCGATCTGCGCGCGCGCCGCGCCGAGCAAGGCGCCAGATCGAATCGCGCGCACCGTGCCGGCCAGCTGCACCCAGACCGTGCCGGGTTCCGTGACCAGCCAGCACCAGCCCTGTGCAAAGGGATAGATGGCCGTGCCTGGGCGCATGAGCGCATCGGTGACGAAGGCCTGGCCGGTCGCCGCCAGCACCGGACCGCGGAGCGCCGGACTGCGGCGCCCACGTGCATCAATCAACAGACGCGCCTGGCAGGGGCCGGCCGCGCGAGACTCGACTCTCAGGCCCGGCGCGCGCGGCTCGATGCGATTGACGATGCCCGATCGCAGTTCGACCCCGGCGGCGAACGCTGCCTGGCGCAGGCCCCTGGCCAGCACGGCGCGATCGACCAGCCACTCGGATCCGACGATGGCGCGAGCGTTGCCCCACTCGCCGCCGCGCGCCACCGGGCCGCGCAAGGCGTGCCGGGTAGTGTCGGGATCCTCATCTTCAAGAAGTTCCCGGGCGCGGCGCGAAACCCCTTCGCGCCCCGGAGCCGTGGCGCCCGCATACAGCACGACGCGCGCACCGAGAGCCGCCAGCCGCCGTGCCGCGATGCAACCGGCCGGACCGCCGCCCACCACCACGACATCTACACTCATGCGTGCCGCTCTTCGGATAAATTGAGTTGCGCCTGCAAAGTCTCACGAATGAGATATTTTTGCACCTTTCCGGTGACGGTCAGCGGAAAGCTGTCCACGAAGCGCACATAGCGCGGCACCTTGTAGTGGGCAATGCTGCCCTGGCAGAAGCTGCGGATCTCATCTTCGCTGGCAACCATGCCCTCGCGCAGTCTGATGCAGGCGCACACCGCCTCGCCAAACCTGTGATCGGGCACGCCGACCACGGCGACATCGAGTACCGCCGGATGGCGGAACAGGAATTCCTCCACTTCACGCGGTGAGATATTTTCGCCGCCGCGAATGATCATGTCTTTCAGGCGGCCGACGATATTGCAGTAGCCGGCGTCGTCAAGGACCGCCAGATCGCCGGTGTGCATCCAGCCGGCGGCATCGATGACTTCGCGGGTGCGCTCGGCGTCGTTCCAGTAGCTGCGCATGACGCTGTAGCCACGCGTCAACAGTTCTCCGGGCGTACCGCGTGGCGTGACCCGCCCGGCGGCGTCGATGATCTTGACCTGGACGTGAGGGTGGATCCGGCCGACCGTGCTGACCCGCCGCTCCAGCGGATCATCAGGCTGGCTCTGGAAACTCACCGGGCTGGTCTCAGTCATGCCGTAGCAGATGGTCACTTCCGGCATGTGCATCGCCTCGATCACCCGGCGCATGACGCTGATCGGGCAGGGCGAGCCGGCCATGATGCCCGTGCGCAGTGAGCTCAGGTCGAACTGCCCGAAGCGCGGGTGTTCCAGTTCGGCGATGAACATCGTGGGCACGCCGTGCAGCACAGTGCAGCGTTCCCTGGCCACGGTCTCGAGCACCGCCAGCGGATCAAAACCCTCGCCCGGAAAGACACTGGCGGCGCCATGGGTCATGGCCGCGAGTACGCCCAGCACCATGCCGAAGCAGTGATACAGCGGCACCGGGATGCAGAGGCGATCGGCTGCCGTCAGGCGCATGCCCTCGCCAACGAAGTAGGCGTTGTTGACGATGCTGAAATGAGTGAGCGTGGCGCCCTTGGGCGTGCCGGTTGTGCCGCTGGTGAACTGGATATTGAAGGGTTGATCGGGATCGAGCTGCGCGGCAAGCGACTGCAGCGTGCTGCCTGCCGCCTCGCGCCCCGCCAGTTTCAGGTTTTCAAATGACAGGCAGCCAGCCGTTTCATCGCTGCCCAGTCGCACCAGCAGTTTCAGTTCCGGAAGGCGCGGCGCGCACAGCTCGCCGCAGCGTGCCTGCGCCATTTCCGGCAGCAGCTCGCGCAGCATGGCGCCGTAGTCGCTGCCCTTGAAGGTCGTGGCAAACACCAGCGCCCGGCAGCCCACCTGTCGCAGGGCGAACTCCAGCTCGCTGCTGCGGTAGGCGGGATTGATATTGACCAGGATGAGCCCGGCGCGCGCCGCCGCGAACAGGGTCAGCACCCACTCGACGCAGTTGGGCGCCCAGATGCCGACGCGCTCGCCGGGCTTCAGGCCATAGGCGATGAAGCCGCGCGCGACCCGTTCGACCTCGGCATCCAGCTCGCCGTAGCTCAGGCGCACCGCCTGGTGCGGCACGATGAGCGCCGTTCGTCCGGCACCACCGGCGACGGCAGCTTTCACTACGCCATCGACGGTCGCGTAGAGCAGCGGGCGCAGGCTGGTGCCCGAGACGAAGCTCGCCGCGGCGGGAGCATCACTGGGCAGCAGCGCGTTCATTGAAAGCGGTAGGTAGCTTCCAGGCCGAAGGTGCGCGGCGTATTGCGGTGCGAATAGTAGTATCCCAGGGCCGCCAGGTTGGCCCCCGTGGTCAGGTAGAACTTGTCGCCGAGGTTGCGTCCCCAGGCGGCCACCTCCCACTTGCCGCCCGGTGGATGCAGTGCCAGCCGCGCGTTGAACGTGGTGTAGCCTCCCTGATGGAGCGCCGCGACATTGGCGGGCTCGAAGTACTGCGATGATGCGTAGTTCAGGTCGCCGTGCACCGTGAACATCAGCTCGGCCCCATGGATGGCATCCCAGTCGGCGGCGAGCGTGGTCGACACATTGGGGGCGTTCGGCAATCGCCGGCCGGCGATGTCGATCGACTGGTCGACATTGTTGCCGTCCACGAAGTTATTGACGCGCCCTTCGGTGGTTTTCGCGTCGAGCAGACCAAGACCGGCGCGCACCGTCAGGGTGGACATGGGCCGCGACACAATTTCAAGTTCGCCACCAGTGATCCTGGACTTGCCGAGATTGATCAGCGGCTGCTTGCCGCTGGCCTGCACATCGATGAGTTGCTGGTTGCGGTAGTCATAGTGAAACGCTGCGCCGTTGACCTGCAACCTGCCATCGAGCCAGGTGGTTTTGAAGCCCGCCTCGATAGAATCAACGTACTCAGGCTTGACCGCAGTGAATTCGCTGGGGTCGAAGAAGAATTGCGCATTGAACGCCCCCGAGCGGTAGCCACGGCTGTAGTTCACATACAGCAGCGTCTCTTTGGAGGGCGTGAAGTCCAGGCCGGCGCGGCCGGTGACCGCCGTATTGTGAATATCCTGGCTGGCCGTGTCGCCCAGGGCCGTGCCGGGGACAATGCTGGCGATCGGCACGCCATCGATGCCCTGCACCTGGGCGAAGGCGTTGCGCTGGGCGGCATTGTCGTGGTTGTAGCGCAGGCCGCCGCGCAGTTTCACCCGCTCGCTGAGTGCATAGCTGTCATCGGTGTAGAGCGCCCAGCTGTTGCGCAGCTGGTCGAACTGGTTGTGGAAGACACAGGCCACAAACCCCGACTCGGCGCAGTCGAGATTGTCGACCACGCCGTCATTGTTGACGTCGACGACGGTGAAGAACTGGTTTTCGGTCGAATTGAATATCACTTCATGCTGGTAGTAGGCGCCGGCGATGAACGCGAACGGACCGTTGTCGCGCGAAGTGAGCCGAAAATCCTGGGTCCACTGCCGGGTCTTGCCGGTATAGGGAATCTTGAAGAGATCAATGGGTGCGCCGTCGGTACCCTCCGGATTGAAAAGGCTGCCGTCGTCCCACGAGGTGATGGAACTGAGCGCCAGCGCACTCGTGGCGTTCCAGTTCACGGTCAGTGAAGCCGCCTTGTTGTCCTGGTGGCGTTTGGGCGTGTAATTCTGGGCGATCTGATCATCGGCGAGCGGCGTACCGGTGGCGGTGCCGTCGATGGTGCGGTAGTAGGCACCGCCAATGCCTCCGGGGGCGCAGCCGGGGTCGATGCCGTCGCGGCATACAATGGCGTAAATGCCGTAGTTCTGCGGGCTCTGCCGACTCATCGACAGCCGTAGTGTCGCGCTAAGATCGTCAGTGGCATTGAGCAGGAAGCTGGCGCGCACGCCATACTGGTCGACGCCCTCGAGGTCAGGATGCCCGGCCAATACGTTCCTGAACCAGCCATCCGCCTTGGTATAGCTGAAGGCTACGCGGGCGGCGAGCTTGTCGTCGATGAGCGCTCCCTGCAGCGCGCCTTCGGCTTCCTTGCGGTTGTAGTTGCCAGCGCCGATCTTGAGGTAGCCGTTGGTTTCAAACCCGGGCTTGCGGGTAATGAAGTTGATCGCGCCGCCGGTAGTGTTCTTGCCATAGAGCGTGCCCTGCGGGCCGCGCAGCACTTCGACGCGCTCCAGGTCATACATCTCGACGCCAAACAATACAAAGTTACCTTTGTAGACCTCATCGATGTAGGAGGCCACGGGGCTGGACTGGCTCAGGCTGTAGTCGAACATCGAGACGCCACGCAGCGAGAACACCGGCGAGGCCTCGCCGACAATGCCGTTGACCTGCAGGTTGGGAATCTGCGCCACCAGATCCGAGGGCGTGTCGATCTTCACCTGATCGAGCTGGGCTGAGGTCAGTGCGGTAATCGACACCGGCACCGTCTGCAGCGATTCGGCGCGCTTCTGGGCGGTGACCACGACCTCCTCGATGGCGCCGGAGTCGGCTGCCGGCGCCGCGGCGTACGCCAGCGTGACGCCGAACAGGCCGGCGATGGCCAGCGAGGCTGCCGCGCCGGCGAATCTGCTGGCTGTGCGCCCGGTGTTCTTAGAATGGTTCCAATTCATATCGCCCCCAGGAACAGGTAAGAGAGTCATTGGCCGCGGCATTATGCACCCAGGCGTGCACAAACGCTGCGCCTCGACATGGTGACGGCGGTAGCCACCGCCGCGAAGGCTCAGTCCGGCGCCGAACGCTTGAGCGCAGGAAAATCTTCTTCCCGGAATTCGCCCGCCGGGCGCGTGCCCTGCTCGCCGCGCTGCAGTTCAGTGTTGCGCAGCTCAACGCGACGGATTTTTCCGGAAATGGTCTTCGGCAGTTCGCAGAATTCAATGCGGCGAATCCGCTTGTAGGGCGCGACGCGCTGCTGCACGTGCTCAAAGATGGACTGTGCGGTAGCCGCACTCGCACCATGGCCGGCGGCCAGTGCCACGAACGCCTTTGGCACCGCCAGTCGCAACGCATCGGGACTCGGCACGACCGCGGCTTCCGCTACCGCCGGGTGTTCGATCAGCACGCTCTCCAGCTCGAAGGGGCTGATGCGATAGTCGGAGGACTTGAAGACGTCATCCGTGCGCCCGACATAGGTCAGGTAACCCTCGGCATCGCGCCGCGCCACATCGCCGGTGTGATAGTAGCCATCGCGCATGACCTCGGCCGTCTTATGGGGATCGTCCAGATAGCCCTGCATGAGCCCGAGCGGGCGTTTGGCAAGATCGAGGCAGATCTCGCCTTCGTCGCTCAATTGACCATCGGGCGCAATCAGCACCACGGCATAGCCGGGCAGCGGCCGGCCCATGGAGCCTGGCTTTACCGGCTGGCCTGGCGGGTTACCGACCTGGGCGGTGGTCTCGGTCTGACCAAAGCCATCGCGGATGGTCAGTCCCCAGGCGTCCCGCACCCGCTCGATGACTTCCGGATTCAGTGGTTCACCGGCGCCGGCGACTTCGCGCAGGCTCACGGGCCAGCGCTGCAGGTCTTCCTGGATCAGCATGCGCCACACGGTGGGCGGTGCGCAGAACGTGGTCACCTGGCAGCGCACCAGCTGATCGAGCAGTGCCCTGGCGCTGAAGCGCTCGAACTGGTAGGCGAGAATCGTCGCTTCCGCATTCCACGGCGTAAAGAAACTCGACCAGGCGTGCTTGGCCCAGCCGGGCGAGCTGAGATTCAGGTGCACGTCGCCCGGGCGCAGTCCGAGCCAGTGCAGGGTCGTGAGGTGACCGATCGGATAGCTGGTGTGAGTATGCGCGACCAGCTTGGGGCGGGCGGTCGTGCCAGAGGTGAAATAAAGCAGCAACAGCTCATCGGCGCGCGTCGGCGCTGCCCTGGGCAGGGTCGCTGCAGCGGCGTTGCTGCTCTCGTAGGCCAGCCAACCTGGCGCGGCGCCGTTGGTCGCTATGCGTATTGGCGCGCCACTCAATCCTGCAAAGCGATGGGCAAACGCCGCATCGGTGACCACGGCCTTGACCTGGCCGCGCTCGAGGCGATCTTCCAGGTCGGAACGCTGCATCAATGTGGTGGCCGGAATCATCACCGCACCCAGCTTGATGGTGGCGAGCATGGTCTCCCATAGCGGGATCGCGTTGCCCAGCATGATCAGCACGCGATCGCCGCGCGCTACGCCATGGGATTCAAGAAAATTCGCAACCTGATTGGAGCGCTGCGCGAGCGCCTGAAAACTCATGAGCTGATCGTTGCCGCCGTCATCGACCACGCGTAGCGCCGGCGCCTGATTGCCTGCGGCGATGTGATCGAAATAGTCACGCGCCCAGTTGAAGGGTTGGCTCATCGGCCAGCCGAGCTCGAGTGGTTGCGTTGCACCCGCGCCGTGACTGAGCCACTGGTCACGCAAGGCAAGAAAAGCACTGGTGCCGTTCACGGGATACCTCGATGGTGTCCGGAATTGGGAGCGTGGATCATGCCACGTCTGGTGGCCCGGCGGCCAAGCTGCTAGCTTCAGCTCATGGATCCGCAGCCGGCACCACGCCTGAGCAAGGTCCCGGAAGTCACACTGGTCTTCTGGGTCATCAAGATTGCCGCCACCACGCTGGGCGAGACCGGCGGCGATGCGGTCTCGATGTCGATGAATATGGGCTATCTGGTGGGCACGTCAATTTTCGCGGTGCTGTTCGCGCTCGCGGTCGGCGTCCAGATCGCGGCGGCACGATTTCACCCCCTGCTGTACTGGACCACCATCATTGCCACCACCACCGTGGGCACGACGCTCGCGGATTTCACCGACCGGTCACTGGGAATCGGCTATGCAGGCGGCAGCGCGATGCTGCTGGCCCTGCTATTGGGTTCGCTGTTCGTCTGGCATCGAACCCTCGGCTCGATTGCCGTCAACACGGTCAGCTCGGCACCGGCCGAGGTGTTCTACTGGGTCACCATCATGTTCTCCCAGACCCTGGGTACGGCACTGGGCGATTGGACCGCTGACACGGCGGGCCTGGGCTATATGGGAAGCGCACTGGTTTTTTCGGCGCTGCTGGCGCTCGTGGCTGCCGCCTACTACTGGAGCACGATCTCGCGCACCGCGCTGTTCTGGGCAGCCTTCATCCTGACGCGGCCGTTGGGCGCCGTGGTCGGTGACTTCCTCGACAAGCCGCTTGCCGCGGGCGGCCTGGCCTTGAGTCGCTATACGGCATCGCTGGTCCTGCTCGGGTTCATCGTGCTCGCCATCCTTGCATTTCCACAGCGGCCCGCCGGTCAGAGTCATTGAGCCTACAGGCCCGCGTCCGTGAGCAGTTGGCTCGCTGCCGCACTGTCGCTGCGCAGTCCCGCCGCCAGCATTGCATCGAGCACCTGCTGCTGCAGCGCGCCGCGGCGCTGCGCCTCGGCGTAGGAAATCTCGGGGTGAAACATCACCATTGAATAGCGCGCGATGAAACGCTGCGGGTAGCGCGTTTCCAGCTCGGCGGTCAGCTGTTTGCGGCGCAGAAAATCCGGCGCCAGGACGTGGGCGCGCATTTCCTGGTAGTTTTCCAGCGCCATCGCCGCAATGGCATCGGTATTGGGCCGACGCTCGCGTTCAAATCTCTGGCAGGCTGCATGGGCTTCGCCGCCCTCGGCCAGCAGTCGCGCCAGCAGCACGCAGTCCTCGAACCCGCAATTGAGACCCTGGCCGTGGAACGGCACGATGGCGTGCGCGGCATCACCGATCAGCAGCACACGCTGTTGATGCCAGGGCCAGCAGTACAGGGTGCCGAGTTTGCCCTGCGGATTGCGCGTGAACTGGGCGTCGAAGTCCGGCATGAGCGCCAGCGCGTCGGGGAACTGCTGCGCAAAAAACTCGCGTGCCGCGGGGGGAGCAGCCAGGGTCGCGAAGCTGGGCGCGCCGCGCGCCGGCAGGAACAATGTGGCAGTAAAGCTGCCGCCCGGATTGGGCAGTGCGATCAGCATGAAGCCGCCGCGCGGCCAGATGTGCAGGGCGTTCTGCTCGAGCAGGTAGCCGCCGTTGGCGGCCGCGGGTATCAGCAGTTCCTTGTAGTCATGGTCGAGTGCATCCTCGGTGGCCTGCAGCACACCGCGCGAGGCCAGCGCGGCGCGCACGGCCGAACCGGCGCCATCCGCGGCGATCAGCAGCGCCGCAGCTTCGTTGTGTACGCTGCCGTCGATCTCATCACGCCATTGCAGGGTGCCGCCGCGCGGATCCACATCGACAATGCGCTGCGAGAAGCGCAGCCTGATCTGCGGCACTTGCGACGCCACTTCGATCAGCGCGGCGTTGAGGCGGGTGCGGCTGATGGCGTGGATGACTTCGCTGGGCCGCAGGCCGTAGTTCATGAAGCTGCTGGCGCCGCCCAGTTCATGGACCTGACGGCCGCGCATCACCACCATTTCGCTGCGCAGCTGTCCCAGCACGCCGGCCTGTTCGAGTGCCAGCAGGCCGCGAGCGGCGAGCGCCAAATTGATCGAGCGGCCACTGTCGGCCGCGGCGTGACGCGGATCGGAACGGCGCTCGATGAGCCGCACTTCGCGACCGGCACGCGCCAGCAGCAGCGCGAGCAGGGTGCCGACCGGGCCGGCGCCGGCTATGGTGACCGGGTCATTGCTCATATCGCGCTCCTACGGGCGTAGCGCCAGCGCCAGCTGCTGCGCAGCCCGCAGCGCGTCGCCAAAGCTGTTGTATAGCGGCACGGGCGCCAGCCGGATGGTGTCGGGCTCGCGCCAGTCGGTGATCACACCAGCGGCGTCGAGGGCCGCATGCACGCGCCGCGCGCGGACGGTTCCGCCACGTACCCGGATCGAGAGCTGACAGCCGCGTTGCTGCGGGTTGGCGGGCGTCAATATCTCTATGGCCTCGCCACACAGGGTCCTGAGTGAGAACTCCAGGTAGGCAGTCAGTTGCAGCGATTTGGCGCGCAGCTGACTCATGCCGGCAGCGGAAAAGCACTCGAGCGAGGCGAGCAGCGGCGCGGCCGCGAGCACCGGCGGATTGCTGATCTGCCAACCGGCGGCGCCCGGGGCCAGGTGCAATTCGCTGCTCATGCGGAAGCGTGTCGCCGCTTCGTGACTCCACCAGCCCGACAGGCGCGGCAGCGAGTGATCGCTTGCATGGCGCTCATGCACGAACGCGCCGCCGATCGCGCCGGGTCCGCCGTTGAGATATTTATAGCTGCACCAGGCGGCGAAATCGGCGTTGCTGTCGTGCAGGGCGAGGGGCAGGTTGCCGATCGAATGTGCCAGGTCAAAACCGACCTGCGCGCCGGCACGCTGCGCGCAGCATGCAATGCGCTGCAGATCGAAGGCCTGGCCGGTGCGGTACTGCACGCCCGGCCAGAGCACCAGCGCCAGTTGTCCGGTCTGCGCTTCGATCGCAGCCTCGATGTCTTCCTGCCGCAGGGTATCCTCGCCCGGGCGCGGCGCCAGCTCGACCAGCGCGACGGCGGGGTCGTAGCCGTGCCAGTGCAGCTGTGAAGTCATGATGTGCCGGTCAGAGGGAAACGCCCCGGCCTCGATCAGCACACAATGGCGCGCGGCTGAGGGCCGAAAGAAGCTCGCCAGCAGCAGATGCAGGTTGACGCTCAGGGAATTCATCGCCACCACTTCATGGGCCTGAGCGCCGGCGAGCGCAGCCAGCGGCGCCTGCAGGCGTTCGGCGTAGCCGATCCAGTCGCGGCGCGCGTGCTCGTGTCCGCGCACGCCCAGATGTTCCCAGTCATCGAGCTCTTCCAGTACGCGCGCGCGTGCTGCGAGCGGCGCGAGTCCGAGCGAATGGCCGCACAAATAGGTGAGCGCCGCTCCGCTGGCGGCACGCGGCATGGCAAAGCGCCTGGCCCAGGGCGCCAGCGCATCGGCCTGATCGAGCGCAGCGGCGCAAGGCTCGGTCGCCGTCCAGCTGGCGTGCTTGTTCATAACAGCTTGTAGAGCAAGGGGCGGGAGGGCAGGGCGTCGCCAGCCAGGGCCGGAATCTGCAGTTGCAGCAGCCACGGGCCATCGCCCAGTGCGTTGTCAATGTAGGCCAGCTCCGTGATTGTGCACTCGGGTCGACGCGCTGCCGCCAGCGCCGTGGCGCCCGCCGCCAGCCCAAAGAAGACACGATGTGCCGCGAGCTCTCCTTCATCATCGGCACGGTCCGCCGAGGGTACGTCAAGCACCAGGTGGCTGATGCCACGCTCGACCATGAGTTGGGCGGCCTCGAGCGAGAGGCAGGCGGCGGGCTGTTGCCCATAGTCACGCGCGCGCTTGGCCGCCGGGTTGGGCAGGGTACGCACGATCAATGCCAGTGGCGCGAACGGCAGCTGCTGCGGCCAGGCACTCAGCAGCGCCTGGCGGGTCATCAACAGATCATCCGCGTGCGGCGCCGGACGCGTGCTCTCGGCGCCGGCCGCGGCGCGCGCCGGCGTTACGCTCAGCAGCAACGCCGGCAGAAAACCGGCAGGCACGGCAGCACGTGCATCATGGCGCTCACGGGTCAGATGACCGATGCACTCGGTATGCGTACCGTCACAGTGCGGGGTCAGGGTCAACGTACTGGCGTTGCAACTCGCGCCGCTGCTCACCCGGCCGCTGAAGCTGCCGGCCTGCAGCGGTCGGCTGTGGGGCACCGGCGCGCCAAACCAGCGCGGCCCATGCTCATCGAAATTGAGTTCGATGGCGAGTGAGTGCGGATTGGCGGCATCGAAACTGAGCTGGCGCCCCTGGCACTCGAGCCAGGTCAATTGGCGAAGATTGGATGCCTGCAGAA
>JBAVRE010000102.1:0-4836 GCA_049694695.1 Steroidobacteraceae bacterium
AGGACCGTGCCGTCGTTACGCAGTGTCGACGTGGCTCTGAGTCCCGTCGACAGCTCGCCCGCCGCTGAGAAGCCTCCGGTCCCGGGGTTGAATAGCTCGGCCGTGTAGTCCGTTCCGGTGACCAGGACCGTGCCGTCGACCAGCAGCGTCGCGGTATGCCCGGTGCGTCCCTCGCTCATGCTGCCGGTCGAGGTGAACTTGCCGCTCACGGGATCGTAGAGTTCTGCGGAAGCGACCCCGGGGCCTTGAATCGGCACTATGCCCGGCCCGAAGTCCTGCACGCCCCCGGCGAGCAACACGCGCCCGTCGGGCAACAGCGTCGCCGTATGTCCGCTCCGCGAGACCGTCATGTCGCCGGTCGCCGTGAACGCACCGGTGGACGGGTTGAAGAGCTCGGCTTTGGCCGTTTCACCACCGGCGATGAGTACCTGGCCGTTCTGCAACAGCGTTGCGGTCTGCCCCAGATGTGCTGCACCCATGCTGCCGGTCGCCGTGAATGTGCCGGCCGTCGGATCGAAGAGCTCTGCGATCAAATCCCCGCCGCCGGCCATCAGGACCTTGCCGTGGTTCGGCAACGTCGGATTTGCGAGCAGCGTAGCGCTGCGCCGGTCCTGCGAGAGCGTCATGCTGCCGGTCGCGGTGAACGTCTGACTCGTCGGGTCATACAACTCCGCGGATGCCACCCCACCACCGGCGATTAGCACGTGTCCATCGAGCAGTAGCGTCGCCGTATGTGCGGTGCGGGCAAAAAGCATGTTCCCCGTGGTCGGCATGAACGCGGCCGCAGCCCGGGGCATAGCGACGCGAACCGTGAAGGGTGTGGCCGGCGAACTCTGATTCAGTGCGTCCTTGACCGTCAGCGTGACGGGGAAGATGCCTGCCGTTGACGGGGTACCGCTGAGGAGGCCATCAAGGCCGACGGCCAGGCCTCCCATCGGTGCGCTCGGCGGGGTCCAGACGAGCGGAGCGAGTCCGGCGCTTGCAATAAACTGGAAGCTATACGGCGAGCCTACTGTCGCTGTGGGCGGCGGCGTGTTGTTGATTGTGGGCGGCAGGGGTTCGCTGATGGTGATCGTATAAGCGAGCGAGTTCGTGGCCGGGGTCGGCGTACCGCTGTCGGTGACGGTTACCGTAAATGCGAACGGCGTCGGGCTGGCTTTCGTTGGCATACCGCTGAGCGAGCCGTCGGGACTGAGCGTGACGCCCGGCGGCAAGGCGCCGGCTGTGACCGTCCAGCGGAGCGGCAAATAGCCGCCCGTGGCGGCGAACGCGAAGCCATACGACTCATACGGCGTGCCGTGCACGCCCGCCGGCGGCGATTGGTCCGGGTTGATCACGAGCGGTGCGGGCGCATCGATCGTGAGGCTGAAGGAATGCGAGTCGGTCCCGGGGGTCGGCGCGCTGTCGGTCGCCTTGACGGTAAAAGAGAATGTGCCCACGACGGTTGGCGTGCCCGACAGCGTGCCATCCGGGGCGAGCTGGAGTCCGCCCGGCAAAGTGCCCGAGGTGACAGCCCAGGTGAACGGTGGCGAGCCATTGAACGCATTGAAATAGAAGCCATAGGGATTGGTCACCACGGCTGCCGGGGGCGGTGTCGCGTCGACCACGACCGCTGGAGGTGGGGGTGGTGGTGGTGGTGGTGGGACCGAGTCCCCACCGCCGCACGCGCTAAGCACCGCCAGCACGGCTGTGGAACAGAGGCATCGCGCTATTTGAAGAATGCTGGCTTTCATATGTAACTTCCCCTGTAGCGATAAGCGCGGCGGCGGGCACTGGACGCAATCGTCAATGCTCGATTCATAGACATAGAGTCCCCGCGGGGCAATTTGGACACCTCCAGTTTTGGATTGATGGGTTCCGGACCCGCTGGCAGGCGAGTTGGTACCGGCGCGGCGGATATTCTGGTTGCCAATCCGGGCCCGCGAGGCTCTTACAAAGAATGAGGGGAAATTGCGCGCGCACCGCGCCAATCGCCCTACAAGCGGAGCTTGCAATGACAGCATCACTGTATCGATTGGTCCGGCTCGGGTCCGCGGGATTTCTATTGACGGCGCTCACTGCGTGCGGAGGCGGCGGTAGCGAAAGCAGCGCCGGCGCTGGCGGCGGCGTGGGCGTCGTTGTACCTCCGGCGGCCGGCTGTGTGAGCACCGCGACCGTCGTGTGCACCCAATCGGGTCAGGTGCAAGGCGCGATTGAAGGGAACTACCGCTTCTTCCGCGGGATTCCCTTTGCCGCGCCGCCCGTGGGTGTCCTGCGCTGGCGTGCGCCGGCACCTCCGGCAAAGTGGCAGGGCGTGCGCAGCGCGACGACGTTTGGCAACCGCTGCCCGCAAGTCGACCGCAGCGGCGCGCCGGTGGGGGACGAAGACTGCCTTACGCTGAACGTCTACGCGGTCAATCCGCCTGCGAGTGCGAAGCAACCGGTGATCGTGATCATTCACGGCGGCGGAAACAGGGCGGGCAGTGCGCAGGATGCGCCGTGGAATGACGTCACGCCGCTTGCGGGACACGGCGCGATCGTGGTGACCGTGCAATACCGCCTGGGGCTGCTCGGCTGGCTCGTGAACCCCTTGCTCACGGCAGAGTCGGCGCAAGCCACATCAGGAAACTACACCCTGATGGATCTGATCGCGGCCCTGCAATGGGTGCGTGACAACATCGCCGAGTTCGGCGGTGACCCGAAAAGAGTGCTGATCGTCGGCCATTCCGCGGGATCGTTGAACGTGCAGGCGCTGCTGGCGTCTCCTGCGGCTGATGGGCTTTTCTCGGCTGCCGTCATGGAGAGCGGATTGCTCAGGGGCGGCCTGATCGGTACCACTATAGACAACGCTTATCGCTGGTATGCGGACGTACCCGCTGCCGTGGGCTGCGACACCGCCACGGATGTACTGGCCTGCCTGCGAGCGGCGCCGGCGAGCACACTGGTGCAAAGTGGCCCCAACAGCGCCGATACCGGGTGGGTCAACATTGATCCGGTGGTCCTGCCGGAAGACCCCGCCACCAAGCTGAAGCGGCTCGGCTCACCGGTACCGCTGATCATCGGCTCCAACAGCGACGAAGAGGCTTACGACAATACCGTATTCGCCCCCGCCCTGGATGCGAGCGGCTATGCCGCCGCCATTCACGCGCAATTCGACGCTCTCGCGCCCGGCGCGGGCGATACGATTCTCTCGCTGTATCCGGCGACCGACTTCACCAACCCCAACTACGCGCTCGATAATGTGGAAACAGATTTTTGGGTGACCCGCGATACCCGGAATTTCGCGCGTTACGTGAGCGGCGCTCAACGTCCCCCAGTCTGGCGATACCTGTTTACGCATGTCTACGAGAACGCGGCGCCGCAAGACGCCCCTCTTTCTGCGTCACGCGCGTTCCACGGGGCGGAAACTTTCTTCGTTACCGGGAATTTCCGGTCCCTGGCGACGAGCGTCACCTACGTCCCGAGCAACGCCGAGCTCGCACTTTCGAACGCAATGATGGATTACTGGGTGACGCTTGCGAGGAGTGGTGATCCGAACGGAGTGGGCGCGGTTCCGTGGCTTCCATACGATGCTGCCAGCGAGAATATTCAGCAACTCGACGACAACATCGCGACCCTGGATGGTGGTTACAGAAACGCTCAGTGCGATTTTCTGTCGACTCTGATTACCCGAGGCTTTTAGGGCGCGCTAGGCGGTGGCGGAGTAAGTTGATCGTTGCCTGCGTATTCTACGTATGGCGGACCGGGAGCACGGTGCGGAACATTTGCACTGTGCGATTCCCGTTGGTTCGACCGGGACCGCTTGGATTTGTGCTTGAGTGCAGGAAATCATGTGATCACGCCAATCCCCCGATCGACCAGGAACGCCGGATTCTGGTCAGCGCTGCTCGCCACGATATTCAGCCTCGCCTATGTAGTGGGCCAGCTCGCCGAGTGGCTGGGCTGGCTGGGATCCCGGGGCGGGCCCGACAGTCTCAGCACGCCTCTGGGCATTGCCGTGCTGTTGACGCCATCGCTGTTGCTGGGTTCTTCCTTTCTGGTGCTCATGGTGAGCGTCCATCATATTGCCGCGGCGGACAGGAAGGTGTGGAGTCAGGCAGCGATTGCGTTCGCTACCGCGTATACGGTGCTGATCAGCATTGTTTACTATGTTCAGCTGACGCTGGTCGCGCCGCGAATGTCACAGGGTCGGCTTGGTGGCATCGAAACATTGCTGTTTGTGCCCTTCGACTCGTTCCTGTACGCCGTGGACATACTCGGCTACAGTTTCATGAGTGTCGCGACATTGTTTGCCGCTGCCGCGCTGAGTGAGGCGGGAATCCAGCGAGTTGCGCGCGGGTTCCTGATAGCGAACGGACTGCTGCTGCCGTTCCTGGCGCTGCAGATGTACTTTCATGCAATGATCTGGATCGCATCGCTTTGGGCGATCACATTTCCAGCGTCGACGTGGTTGTTGGCCATCTATTTCTTCCGGATCCCGGTTGGCGGTGCAGTGAAATGATCAGCCGGCGCACACTGCTGGTTGCCTGACGCAGCGCGGCCTTAGGTTCATGCAGGTTGCGCTCAAGGCAGGTGCCGGTTACTTCGCCGCCGTATTCGGGCTCGGGTTCGTACTGGGCACGGTACGTGTACTTCTGGTCGCACCCGCCGTGGGTGTGCTCCCGGCCACGCTCATCGAACTCCCTATCATGTTGCTGGCGTCTTGGCGCATCTGCGCCTGGAGCGTGCGCAGGTTCAAGGTCCCGAGCGAGCTTCGCGCCCGGGTGGCCATGGGCGCACTGGCCTTCACGCTGCTGATCGCCGCCGAAACCGCGCTCGGCGTGTGGGGGTTCGGCCTGACGCTGCAACAACTACTTA
>JBAVRE010000103.1:0-4539 GCA_049694695.1 Steroidobacteraceae bacterium
ATCTCACGATGGATCCGCATTACGAAGCGCAGCAGATCCGGGCGCTGGGCAGGATCATCGCCAATGGGCATCTCTATCGCGGGCTCAAGCCCGTGCACTGGTGCCTCGATTGTCGCTCGGCTCTCGCGGAAGCCGAAGTCGAGTACGAGAATCGCACCTCGACCGCCATCGACGTGGGCTTCCGTTGTGTCGATGTGGCCGATTTCGCGCAGCGCACCGGCATCGCAGCGGCGGCGTTGAATGCCGCGGGGGCGGGTGGTGTGTCCATCGTGATCTGGACGACCACGACCTGGACACTGCCAGCCAATGAGGCCGTCGCGCTGCGCGCCGATTTTGACTACGCCGCTTACGGCGTTGGGCGCGAAGTGCTGGTGCTCGCCGAGTCGCTGGCCGAGGCTTGCCTCGCGCGCTATGGCCTCAAGGGCACGTTGCTCGGCCGCTTCAAGGGCGAGGCGCTCGAAGGCCTGAAGCTCGAGCATCCCTGGCTCGCGCGCCAGGTGCCGGTGATTCTCGGCGATCACGTCACGCTGGAAGCGGGCACGGGCGCGGTGCACACGGCGCCGGCGCATGGTCAGGACGATTTCATTGTCGGCCAGCGCTATGGCCTGCCGGTCGCGAACCCGGTCGGCGCCGACGGACGTTTCCTGCCGGGCACCGAGCTGGTGGCGGGTCTGAAGGTCGATGCCGCGACGCCGGTCATCGTCGAGCGCCTGATCGCTGCCGGCCGCCTGCTGCATCAGGAGCCGTATCCGCATTCCTATCCGCACTGCTGGCGCCACAAGAGTCCGCTGATTTTCCGCGCCACCTCGCAGTGGTTCATCAGCATGGACAACAAAGGGCTGCGTGCCGGCACGCTGCGCGACATCAAGGCCGTGCGCTGGACGCCCGAGTGGGGTGAGTCGCGCATCACCGGCATGATCGAGAACCGGCCCGATTGGTGCCTCTCACGCCAGCGCACCTGGGGCGTGCCGATTACACTGTTTACCCACCGCACCAGCGGCGAGCTGCATCCGCGCACCCAGGAGCTGATCCTCGAGATCGCGGCGCTGGTCGATCGCGGTGGCATCGATGCCTGGTTTGCGCTCGACGCGGCCACGCTCCTGGGGAGTGAGGCGGAGCACTACGAGAAAGCCGCTGATGTCATGGATGTCTGGGCCGACTCCGGGCTCTCTTTCGAGTGCGTCGCGGCATTGCGTGATGATTTTCATGCGCCGGTCGATCTCTATCTTGAAGGTTCTGATCAGCATCGCGGCTGGTTTCACAGCTCGCTGCTGATGTCCGAGGCGCTCTACGCCCGCGCGCCGTATCGCGGCGTGCTCACGCACGGCTTCACCGTCGATGAGCAGGGTCGCAAGATGTCCAAGTCGCTGGGCAATGGCATCGAGCCGCAGGATATCACCCGCACGCTCGGTGCCGACATGCTGCGCCTGTGGATCGCAGCGACCGACTACTCCAACGAGATGAGCCTGTCGCAGGAGATTCTCAAGCGCATGAGCGATTCCTATCGCCGCATGCGCAACACGCTGCGCTTCCTGCTCGGTAACCTCGACGGCTTCCAGCCGGCGCACGCGCTGGCGGCGGGTGAGCTGCTGGCGCTCGATGCCTGGGCGCTGCAGCGCGCGCAGGACCTGCATGCGGAAATCGCGGCGGCTTACCGCGATTACCAGTTTCACCTTATCTACCAGAAGGTCCACAATTTCTGCGTCGTGGATCTGGGCGGTTTCTACCTCGATATCGTCAAGGATCGTCTGTATACGACGCCGGCGAAGTCCACAGCGCGCCGCTCGGCACAGACCGCGATGTGGCATATCGCCGAGGCCATGGTGCGCTGGCTGGCGCCGATCCTCTCGTTCACCGCCGAGGAGATCTGGCGCGTCCTGCCGGGCAGGCGCGCCGAGTCGGTGTTTCTTGCCACCTGGTATGAGCTGCCGGCGGTCGCAGCGCGCGACATCGACTGGCCGCTGCTGATCTCGCTGCGCGCTTCGGTGGCGCACGAGCTCGAGGCGCTGCGCGCGGCCGGGCGCATCGGCGCGCCGCTCCAGGCGGAGGTCGACATCTATTGCAGCGATGCCTTGTATCCAGGTCTCACGGCGCTGGGGGACGAACTGCGTTTTCTGTTGATCACGTCGGCGGCGCGGGTGCAGCGCGCCAGCGCAGCGCCGGATGGCGCGAGCGCTGCCAGTGAAATGACCGGCGGCGGCGTGTGGCTGCGCGTGCAGCCGAGCACGCACCAGAAGTGCGTGCGCTGCTGGCACCATTGCGCCGATGTCGGCACCGTGGCCGAGCATGCAGAGCTGTGCGGGCGCTGCGTCACCAACCTCACTGAGCCCGGCGAACAACGCCGGTACGCCTGATGTCACGGCCGAACACGGGTCAGGGCATGCCGGTGGGCGGACCACGGCGCGGCCAGATGCGCTGGCTGGGCCTGAGCGCGCTCGTCATCGCGCTCGATCAGTGGACCAAGCACCTGGTCGAAACACACATCGAGAGTTTCGATACGCGTGTCGTGTTGCCGGTGTTCAACCTGGTGCGCGCCTACAACCGCGGTGCGGCCTTCAGCATGTTCAATGTGCCGGGCGCGTGGCAGCGCTGGGCCTTCAGCGCGCTGGCGCTGGGCGTCAGCGCGGCGCTGATCGTCTGGCTGGCGCGGCTCGAAAGCCGCGCGCAACTCATGGCAGGCTCACTGGCGCTGATCCTGGCCGGAGCGCTCGGCAATCTCATCGATCGCCTGCGGCTGGGCATGGTGGTCGATTTCCTGCAGGTGCACTGGCACGATCATTACTTCCCGGCTTTCAATGTCGCCGATTCGGCGATCACGCTCGGCGCGATCGGCCTGCTGCTCGATGCCTTCCTCAATTCCCGGCGCGCGGCCGACCACTGAGCCGTGCGCATCCTGCTCGCCAATCCGCGTGGGTTCTGTGCTGGCGTCGATCGCGCCATCGAGATAGTCGAGCGTGCGCTGCAGATGTTCGGCGCGCCGATCCACGTGCGCCATGAAGTGGTGCACAACCGCAGCGTGGTCGAACGACTGCGCGCGCTGGGTGCCGTGTTCGTCGAAGAACTGGACCAGGTGCCCGACCACGCCACGGTCATCTTCTCGGCGCACGGTGTCTCGACCGCGGTGGAGCAGGAAGCGCAGCGCCGTGGGCTGCAGGTCTTTGACGCCACCTGTCCGCTGGTTACCAAGGTGCATATGGAAGTCGTGCGCTTCGCGCGCGAGGCGCGCGAAGTCATCCTGATTGGCCACGCCGGCCATCCGGAAGTGGAAGGCACGATGGGGCGCTTCGATGCCGCGCACGGTGGGCGCATTCTCCTGGTCGAGAGTGTGGCCGATGTGGCGCGCCTTGAAGTGCATGACCCAAACCGACTGGCCTTCGTGACCCAGACCACGCTCTCGGTCGATGACACGGCCGCGATTGTCGAGGCGCTGCGTGCGCGCTTTCCGGCGCTGCAGGCGCCGCGCAAGGAAGACATCTGCTACGCGACGCAGAACCGCCAGGACGCCGTCAAGCAATTGCTGCAGGAATGCGAGGTGCTGGTGGTGGTCGGCTCGCGCAGCAGCTCCAATTCCAACCGGCTGCGCGAGCTTGCCGATCGCGCCGGGGTGCCCGGGTTTCTGGTCGACGGCGCCGAAGATCTGCGCCGTGAATGGTTCACCGATCGCAAGGTCGTGGGCCTCACGGCGGGCGCCTCCGCGCCGGAAGCGCTGGTGCAGCAGGTGGTCGAGCGACTCCGTGAATGGGGCGGGACGCTGCCGGCCGAGGCAGCCGGGAAGCCCGAGCACGTGGTCTTTGCCCTGCCACGCGCGTTGCGGCGCACTAGTTAACTAAAGGCCGCCAAATTGGCGGTTTTGCGCCCGGTGCGGTACAAATAGCCGGCTATGAGAGCGAATCTACCCGTGCAACACAACGAGCAGGCCGCAGTGCCCGGCTCCAGTGCCGGCGCACCCGCCGCCGCCACGGCGGTCGCACGCCTGCAGGCTTGCGGCATACGCGTGACGGCGCAGCGCCGTCAGATCGCCGAATTGCTGCTCACGGCGCCCCAGCACCTGTCGGCGGATCAGGTGGCCGACGCTCTGCAGCAATCCGGGTTGCGGGTGTCGAAGGCCACGGTCTACAACACCCTGAACCTGTTCGCCGCCCGCGGCCTGATACGCCAGCTCAGTGTCGATGCGCAGCGCAACTGGTTCGACTCCAACGTACAGGCGCATTACCACTTTCACGACGAAGTTTCGGGCGCGCTCACCGACGTCGCCCTGCCCGAGGTGCAGTTCAGCAAGCTGCCCGCACCCCCCAGCGGCATGGAGGTCGCGGGCATCGACATGGTGATTCGCCTGCGGCCGCAGGCCTGAGCCCCGGCAAGCCCGCGGAAATTGCATTGCCGGGCGCGCGCCGCTTCTCTTAGAATGCCGCGCCTTTCTCGACGTATCGGGTCCCGTACCGTGCCGGAGTAGCTCAGTTGGTAGAGCGGCGCATTCGTAATGCGTAGGTCGTAGGTTCGATTCCTATCTCCGGCACCAGTTTATTTATTTGCCCCACC
>JBAVRE010000104.1:0-2420 GCA_049694695.1 Steroidobacteraceae bacterium
GCCAGCCGAAGCGCACCTCGCGCATGATGAATTCGACCGAATCGAAGGCCGTGGTGTCACCGACCTTGTAGAACATGGTCAGGAAAATGCCTGACACCAGCTGCATCACCAGCACCAGCAGCGCCAGCGAGCCGAAGAAATACCAGATGTTGAAATTCTTCGGCGCGTAGTACTCGAGCAGCTGGTCGCTGACGAACTTATCGACCGGCAGGCGCTTGTTCAGCCAGGCCCGGAATCCTACCCGCGGTGCCACCCCGGAGGCCGCATCATTGCTCGCCATTACGCCACTCCCTGGGTAGTCGAATCATCCTGGCCAATGACCAGGGTGTTGTCGCCCTGAAAGCTGTAGGGCGGTATGCGCAGGTTCACCGAAGCCGGCGAACCGTTGAACACGCGCCCGGCCAGGTCAAAGCGCGAACCGTGGCAGGGGCACAGGAAGCCGCCCGGCCAATCGGCACCCAGTGCCACATCGCCGGGCTCAAAGTGCTGTTTGGGCAGACAGCCCAGGTGCGTGCAGGTGGCGACCAGCACCGCAACATCAGCGCGGCGCGCACGCATTTCATTGACAGCGTAGGCGGGCTGCTCGGAGTCCGTGGATTTCGGGTCTTTGAGGTGCGCATCGTGCGCCGCCAGTTTGGCCACGGTCTCGGGCGCGCGGCGGAAAATATAGATAGGCTGCTTGCGCCACACGTAGGTGAGCATCATGCCCAGCTCGAGCTTGGACAGATCGACCGTGATGGGCGCTCCCAGCGCCTGGGCGCGCTCGGAAGGATTCCAGCTGGCCACGAAGGGCGTGGCGGCGAAAACCACACCCACGGCGCCGGTCACAGCGGTTGCTACTGTCAGAAATTTGCGGCGATCGAGGTCTACCGCGTCTTGTTCGGCCATTGCAGAGGCTCACGATTGTCCCGGGAAGTGTCGCATTATACACATCCTGTTGCGGCGCCCGACGCGCCCACGAAACTTTGGGAGGCAGAATGAATCCGGGCAGATTGGGGCGTAGCGCGATTTTCCTGGCCGGAGCCGTGGCGGGCGGACTGGCGCTGGCCTTTATTGTGGTGTTTTTCGAGCCGGAACTGCTGATCCGCACACCACTAAAGCCCGCGGCCCACGCGGCACCGGCACCGGCGGCGGAACTCGACCTGCCCAGGGAACCGGCCGCCGCCGGCGCCGCGGGCGGCGAGCCGGCACCCCTGGCATCGGTCCAGCCACTGCACAGTTTCGCTGCGGCCGTGCACCGCGCCGCACCGGCGGTCGTGAATATCTACACCAAGCGTGTGGTGACCGAGCGTGTGCAGGCTTCACCCATGGATCAGTTCTTCGGCGATTTCTGGCCGCGCATGCGGCAACGGGTACAGGGAGCGCTGGGCTCTGGCGTAATCGTCGACGAGCTTGGCCATATCGTCACCAACAACCATGTCATCGCCAACGCCACCACCATCAACGTGCAGCTCGCCGATGGCCGCATCGCCCAGGCGCGCGTGGTCGGGCGCGACCCGGATACCGACCTGGCGCTGCTGGTGATCAAGCTGGGCCAGCTGCCAGTGATGACACTGGGACGCTCCGATCGCCTGCAGGTCGGTGACGAGGTGCTGGCGATAGGCAATCCGCTCGGGCTGCAACAGACCGTCACCCACGGCATCGTCAGCGCCACCGGGCGCAGCCAGCTGAACATTGCGACCTTCGAAAATTTCATCCAGACCGACGCTGCCATCAACGAGGGCAATTCCGGCGGCGCGCTCGTCAACGCCGACGGCGAGCTGGTCGGCATCAACACCGCAGTGATCGCCAAGAACATGGACGCCACCGGTGTCGAGGGCATCGGCTTCGCGATCCCCGTCAATCTGGTGCGTGGCGTGATGCGCGACATCCTCGACCACGGCCGCGTGGTGCGCGGCTGGACCGGCCTGGTCCCCGAGGATTTCTCCGCCGAGCAGGCCGCGCAGAACGGCCTGGCGCGCGGCGGCGTAGTGATCACCAATCTCTATCAGGACAGCCCGGCGCTCGCCGCCGGGGTGCGCGTGGGCGACATCCTGCTGGCGGTAGATGGCCACGAAACACTCACCGCACAGGATGCTCTCAAGCAACTGGCGACACAGAAACCTGGCGACAAGGTGAAGCTGCGCGTGTTGCGCGGCCAGACCGGCATCGAGATTGAGTGCCGGGTGATTGAGCGGCCCAGTCAGGTGTAGTTCGCGGGGGTGGCGCGTTCTGTAGAGAGCATGAACTGTACATTGGCGGGCATCGTGGGTGGTTATCGGTGTTGGGGTTCTCGGGAACGCCGTGAATCCGTCCATGGAGGCTCCGGAGCAGGTCGCGCATCACGCCGCACGCCGCACGGTGTCGAACAACCCCGCGCACTTACGTTTTCACATGCACGCCTGAACGCTGCGGGTATTCAGATTGCCCCCTTTCAGGAT
>JBAVRE010000105.1:0-6116 GCA_049694695.1 Steroidobacteraceae bacterium
GCGCCAGCGCCAGCCGCTCGGCCGCGGCGCGCGCATCTTCGCGGGCCGCGTCGATGACAGCCATGACGGCGGCGGCATCGGCAGCCGCTTCGATACGCGTAAAACGGCCGCTGAGGCGGCTGTCGGCCCGTAGCTCGCCCTGCTCATACAGGGCCCACATTTCGTGCGCGTATTCGCTCTCCATCAGTTCAGGCGCGAAGCGACCGAGTGTGGCGCGAATATTGTTGACGTCACGTTCCAGCATGGCAAAGGCTGCATTGTTGCCGGCAGCGTTGACCACCTGCGGCAGATCAATGATGACCGGGCCCAGCGGTCCGATCAGCACGTTGAACTCCGACAGGTCGCCGTGGATGAGTCCCAGGCTGAGCATGCGCACAATCTGCTGCATGAGAAAGGCGTGATATTCGCGCGCCGTCTCGGCCGGCAGCTCACGTCCGCCCAGGTGCGGTGCCGGATAGCCTTCGGCGTCGGTGACCAGCGCCATCAACAGTACGCCGTTGAAATAGCCGTAGGGCTGGGGCACACGCACACCAGCGGCGGTGAGCTGATAGAGCGCGTCGACCTCGGCATTTTTCCACGCCGCTTCCTGTTCCTGGCGACCGAAGCGTGTGCTCTTCTGCATGGCGCGGGTCTGGCGGCTGCCACGAACCTTGCGGCCTTCCTGGTATTGCGCCCGTTTCTGGAAGCTGCGCTGCGCCATGTCGCGATAGACTTTGGCGCAGCGCAGCTCTCTGCCCGAGCGCACCAGGTACACAGTGGCTTCCTTGCCACTCTTAAGGGGTCGGATGACTTCGTCGATAATCCCGTCTTCGATCAGCGGCTGCAGGCTGGCGGGGATCTTCATGATTGAGTTGGCACGCGCGCGATTGTACCCGGTGGCAGTTCAAAAGGCGCGCAGTCATGAAGGCCGGGGTACGTGCGCCTGGTGGCAGGCGCCACCCCGTGGGCGCGCCGGCGTTTCCGCCGCCCAGCCCCACATGCTAACGTAGGTGACCCTACTGCCCGGTATTTCCTGGAACTGCTAATGGACAATGCACCCTCCGTCGTCAAGCCCAAGAAATCGGTGGCGCTCTCCGGCGTGGTGGCCGGGAACACCGCCTTGTGCACGGTCGGTCGCACTGGCAACGACCTGAGTTACCGCGGCTATGACATCCTGCAGATCGCCACCAGCTGCGAATTCGAGGAAATCGCCCACCTGCTGATTCACGAGCGGCTGCCGAATCGCGCCGAACTGGCTGGCTATCGGCGCAAGCTGATGGCACTGCGCGGTCTGCCAGCGAATGTCCGGATGGTGCTTGAAAGCCTGCCGGCCAGCAGCCATCCGATGGACGTCTTGCGCACCGGTGTTTCGGCGCTGGGTTGCATCGAGCCTGAGCCAGGTGGGCATGCGATCGAGGCAGCCCGTGATCTGGCTGATCGGCTGATCGCCTGTCTCGGTTCAATGCTGTGCTATTGGCATCATTTCAGTCGCACCGGCAGTCGTGTCGATGTCGAGACTGATGATGAGTCGGTGGGCGGGCATTTCCTGCACCTCCTGCATGGCGAAAAGCCTGGGCCGCAATGGGTGCGCGCCATGCACACTTCGCTGATTCTCTATGCCGAGCACGAATTCAATGCGTCGACTTTTGCGGCACGGGTAATCGCCGGCACCGGCTCCGACCTTTACTCGTGCATCACGGGGGCGATCGGGGCGCTGCGCGGTCCGAAGCATGGTGGCGCCAACGAAGTCGCTTTTG
The DNA here is from genome assembly GCA_049694695.1 of Steroidobacteraceae bacterium. GTDB lineage: Bacteria > Pseudomonadota > Gammaproteobacteria > Steroidobacterales > Steroidobacteraceae > FEN-1191. The sequence continues at coordinate 1,737 of JBAVRE010000105.1, forward strand.
AAATACAGAATCGCTACCAGGATCCCGCCGAGGCGGAAGCTGATATCCGGCGCCGCGTTGCCAGCAAGGAAGTGATCATCGGCTTTGGTCACCCCGTGTACACCATTTCCGACCCCCGCAATGTCATCATCAAGGAAGTGGCACGCGCTCTGGCGCTGGCGGCACGCGATGAACGCCACTTCGCCATTGCCGAGCGGCTCGAAGGCGTGATGAAGGAAGCCAAGAACATGTTTCCGAATCTCGACTGGTTTTCGGCCGTCTCCTACTCATTGATGCAGGTGCCGACAGCGATGTTTACGCCGCTGTTCGTGATCTCGCGTACCACCGGCTGGGCCGCGCACGTCATCGAGCAACGCCTGGATGGCAAGATCATCAGGCCGAGTGCCAACTACACCGGTCCGGAAAACCTGCCCTTTGTACCCCTTGAGCAACGAGCCTGAATCATGAGCCATGACATCAAGTCCGCGCTGCGCCCGGATGCGGACGCCGTGCTCGCCAACATTGCTGACTACGCACTGGCACACGCGATCGACAGCGAGCTTGCCTACGAAACCGCCTATTACTGCCTGCTGGACACTCTGGCCTGCGGCTTTCAGGCCCTGAAGTATCCGGCCTGCACGAAACTGCTGGGACCGGTAGTGCCAGGGGCGACACTGGCACGCGGCGCACGCGTGCCGGGCACCAGCCATGAGCTCGATCCCGTCAATGCGGCCTTCAACATCGGCGCGATGATTCGCTGGCTCGATTTCAACGATACCTGGCTGGCGGCCGAGTGGGGTCATCCCTCCGACAACCTGGGCGGCATCCTGGCTGTCGCTGATTACCTCGCGCGCAACGGCAAGCCTCGCACGGTTCGCGACCTGCTCACCGCCATGATCAAGGCACACGAGATTCAGGGCGTGCTGGCGCTCGAGAACAGCTTCAATCGGGTCGGACTCGATCACGTGCTGCTGGTGCGCGTGGCTTCGACCGCGGTAGTGACTGCGATGCTGGGTGGCACGCGCGAGCAGGTCATCAACGCGGTTTCAAACGCCTGGATTGACGGCGGCGCATTGCGCACCTATCGGCATGCGCCCAATACCGGTTCGCGCAAGAGTTGGGCGGCCGGCGATGCCACCAGCCGCGCCGTGCGGCTGGCGCTGTTCGCGCTCAGGGGTGAAATGGGCTATGCCTCGGCACTGACGGCGAAGACCTGGGGTTTCCAGGACGTGCTGTTCAAGGGCAAGCCGATCGTCGTGCCGCAGGCCTTTGGCAGCTACGTGATGGAGAACGTGCTGTTCAAGATTTCCTATCCGGCCGAATTTCACTCGCAGACCGCGGTTGAGGCGGCCATTGCGCTGCATCCACAGGTCAGGGACCGGCTCGAACAGGTGGAGCGTGTCGTCATCGAAACACAGGAACCCGGGGTACGCATCATTGACAAGACCGGGCCGCTGGCGAACCCTGCCGATCGCGATCACTGCATTCAGTACATGGTGGCAATCCCGCTGCTGTTCGGGCGGTTAAGCGCTGCCGACTATGAAGATGACGTGGCCCGCGACCCCCGGGTGGATGCGCTGCGCGCGCGCATGAGTGTCAGGGAGAACCCGGAGTTTACCCGCGACTACTACGCCGCCGACAAGCGCTATATCGGCAATGCCGTGCAGGTGTTCTTCAGGGACGGTACCGCCACGCAACGCATGGCGGTGGATTTTCCCATCGGTCATCGCCGACGGCGTGCCGAGGGCATTCCGGTGCTGATGAAGAAATTCGCAAGCAGCGTCGCGGCACACTTTGACGGCGCGCAGGCCGCAGCAATCAACGCCCTGTTTGCCGATCGTGCGAAACTTGAGGCGCTGCAGGTCGATGACATGGTGAGCAGCCTCGTCAGCTAGGATCGAGCCGGTTCAGGCGCCGGCCAGGCGCTTCGGGCGTGACACCTCGTGGCGCAGGTCGATACCCGCGAGCTCGTAACCACGCTTGAAATCGCGGATGTGCTTGCCCATCCAGGATTGCGCCGCCTCGCTATCGCGCTTCTCGATCGCCGCACACAGCCGGCGTTGGGCATCGACAATGCGGGTGCGCGCCTGCGCTACCTTGGTGATCATCGCGGCGAGCGAGGGCTCGAGCAGCTGGATCAGCGGCTCGTGAGCCAGCAACAGGGCGGGGTTGCCGCTGGCCCTGCCCAGGGCGCGGAAGAAATCACCGACGTGAACCACGGTCTGCAGAGGGTCCGTGTCGGTGCGGAGGTTCTTGAGTGTCAGCTTCAGACGCTTCAGGTCGGCGAGTGAACGGCGGGTTGCAGCCAGGGCGGCCAATGGTGGCTCGAGGATCATCAGCGCCTCCCAGACATCCAGAAAAGTGACGTCGTGGAGCACCAGCGCGCGGCGCACGCCAGCGCCGATCTGGGCGGGACCCGGGCGCGTCACCATCATGCGTTTCGAGCCGCGGCGCCGGCCCAGCAAGCCGGCGCTGTCGAGCTCGCGCAGGGCCTCGCGCACGGTGGAACGATTCACCCCGAACTGACGCGCCAGTTCCAGTTCCGGCGGCAGGCGATCACCGGCCTGCAGGCGGCCAGCGACGATATGCTCGACCAGCGCGCTGGCCACCTTGCGATAAGTGGGCTCTGCCGCAATCGGCTCGAACTGCAGGGTGGCGCTGTCGTCGAGGTTCATGTGGTCAACCTGAAGATCTCACGGCCGATAAGCATGCGGCGGATCTCCTGGGTGCCGGCACCGATCTCGTAGAGCTTGGCATCGCGCAGCAGCCGGCCGGCGGCAAAGTCATTGATATAGCCGTTGCCACCCAGCGCCTGGATCGCCTCGAGCGCCACCTGCGTGGCGCGCTCGGCGGCAAAGAGTATGGCTGCGGCAGCGTCCTGACGGGTACTGTGGCCGGTGTCGCAGGCGCGGCCGACTGCATAGACATAGGCGCGGGCCGCGTTGAAACTGGTGTACATGTCGGCCAGCTTGGCCTGCATGAGCTGAAACGTGCCGATGGATTTCTGAAACTGCTTGCGTTCGTGCACGTAGGGCAGAGTGAGGTCGAGCGCGGCGGCCATGAGCCCCAGCGGGCCGCCAGCCAGCACTGCGCGCTCGTAGTCCAGGCCGCTCAGCAGCACGCGCGCGCCGTGGTCGAGGCCGCCAAGGATATTCTCTGCCGGCACCCGACAGTCTTCGAAGACCAGTTCGCAGGTGCTCGAGCCGCGCATGCCAAGCTTGTCGAGTTTCTGAGAGGTCGAGAAGCCGGCAAAACCCTTTTCAACCAGGAAGGCCGTGATGCCTCGCTCGCGCGCCTGTTGATTTGTTCTGGCATAGACGATCAGCACATCGGCATCAGGGCCGTTGGTGATCCACATCTTGCGTCCGGTTAGATGGAAGTAATGACCGTGCTGCTCGGCGCGCAGTTGCATGGACATGACATCCGAGCCGGCCCCCGGTTCCGACATGGCCAGCGCACCGACGTGCTCTCCGGACAGCAGCCTGGGCAGGTAGCGCTCGCGCTGTGCATCGCTGCCGTGCAGGTTGAGCTGGTTGACGCACAGATTTGAATGCGCGCCATAGGACAGGCCCACCGCGCCGCTGGCGCGGGAGATCTCCTCCATGGCGATAATGTGCGCGAGGTAGCCGAGGTTGGCACCGCCCCAGCGCTCCGGCACGGTCAGGCCCAGCAGACCGAGCGCCCCCAGTTTGGGCCATAGCTGGCGCGGGAACTCGTTGCTGCGGTCGATGCGCGCAGCCAGCGGGGCAATCTCTTCACGGGCAAAACGCCGCACCTGCGCGCGCACCTCGGCGAGTGTGTCGCCCAGCCCAAAATCCAGCTCGCAGTGATCCAAAACGCTCATGGCGGCTTGCCTGCTTGAGGGTAATTGCGCTATTGTCCGACAATTAGACAGTTCATGGCAAGCGCAGCTGCGGGAGTGGCCGAGTGTCGACCTACGCAAGTTCGGTTAAACCCCGCAGTGCGGAATTCCTGGCCAATCAGGCGGCCATGCAGGCACTGGTGGCCGATCTGCGCGACAAAGTGGCGCGCGCGGCCCTGGGCGGCGGCAGCGCGGCCCGCGAACGGCACCTGGCGCGGGGCAAGCTGTTGCCGCGCGAGCGCGTCAATCTGCTGCTTGATCCCGGCGCGCCGTTCCTGGAGTTTTCACAGCTGGCCGGGTTCGGGCTGTACGGCGATGAGGCGCCCGGCGCCGGGCTGATCACCGGCATCGGTCGGATTTCCGGGCGCGAGTGTGTGGTGGTGTGCAACGACCCCACTGTCAAGGGCGGCACCTATTACCCGATGACCGTCAAGAAGCACCTGCGGGCACAGGAGATCGCGCGCGAGAACAGCCTGCCATGTGTCTATCTGGTCGACTCCGGGGGCGCGCACCTGCCCAGCCAGGATGAAGTGTTTCCC
>JBAVRE010000106.1:0-7417 GCA_049694695.1 Steroidobacteraceae bacterium
GTCGACGACAGCAAGCTGGTCGAGGTGCTCGGCCGCTTTCCCCTGCCGGTGGAAGTGATACCGATGGCGCGCACGCTGGTGTCACGTCAGCTGAGCGCACTCGGTGGCCGCCCGGTGTGGCGCGCCGGTACGGTGACCGACAACGGCAATCACATACTCGATGTACACGATCTCTCGATCACCGAGCCGTGTGCGCTCGAGGGAGCAATCAACCAGATGGTGGGGGTGGTGACGGTCGGCTTGTTTGCGGCGCGGCCGGCGGATGTGTTGATCGTGGGTACCGATTCCGGGGTGCGCACGATCTAGGAACAGGAGGCGCCGACGCATGCGTGCGGTGGCGCTTATCGGTCATGGGGTTTCCGGGAACGCCATGAACCCATCCATGGGGGCTCCGGGCGCGACATCCTGTCGCGCACGGTCCCGCAAACCCCATGACCGAGGTGCACCACCGCACGCTCCCACTAACACCGCCAGCTTTCGGAGCGTGCGCACGCAGCGTCGCGGCACACCCGCTCGTCACCACGACAACGCCACGCTGCAACCACGCCGTCGCCGCACCGCGGCCAAATCGCGGTCTCGACAATCATGCGCTGACGGTGGGCGCGTGCCGGTCTGGACGATTTGTTCCGGTCGGGACCGTCTGCGACAGGATGTCGCAGCCGGAGCCCCCATGGATGGGTTCATGGCGTTCCCGACCGGGACAAATCGTCCGGGCCGGCGCGCGAGCGCAGTCAACTCTTGATTCTTGAAGTCCGCAGCTTGAATTGCCGCGCGGCGGAAAGCGGTTGGTTGGGGGACTAGGATTCGAACCTAGGTTAGCGGAGTCAGAGTCCGCGGTCCTACCACTAGACGATCCCCCACCCGATCTGGCAGCAGCTGTGCCGCGGAACCACCAGCTGGTGATTCCGCGGCACGGCGTTTAGCGCTTGGAGTACTGCGGGCCGCGGCGGGCTTTGCGGCGTCCGACCTTCTTGCGTTCCACTTCGCGCGCATCGCGCGTGACAAAGCCGGCCTTGCGCAGCGGCGAGCGCAGCGTCTCGTCGTACTTGATGAGCGCGCGGGCGATACCGTGTCGGATGGCGCCGGCCTGGCCGGTGATGCCACCGCCCGCGACCATCACCTGGATGTCGAACTTGCCCATGAGCTGCACCAGCTCGAGGGGCTGGCGCACGATCATGCGGCCGGTCTCACGGCCGAAGAATTCATCGAGCGGGCGCTCATTGACCGTGATGCGGCCGGTGCCGTTCTGCATGTGCACGCGCGCCGTCGAAGACTTGCGCCGGCCGGTGCCGTAATTCACTGAAACTGCCATCGTGCTGATCCTGATACTTTAGAAAGCGAGTGGTTTGGGCTGTTGGGCGCTGTGCGGATGCTTCTCGCCCGCGAACACATGCAGCTTGCGGAACATGTTCCGGCCGAGTGTGTTCTTGGGCAGCATGCCCTTGATGGCAAACTGCAGCGCGCGTTCCGGGTGTTCCTTGAGCAGCTTGCCGAGCGTGATGCTCCTGAGATTGCCCAGATACCCGGTGTGGTGGTGATACATCTTGTCGGCCAGCTTGTTGCCGGTGACCGCGATCTTCTCGGCGTGCAGGACCACAATGTGATCGCCCATGTTCACATGGGGGCTGTAATCGGCCTTGTGCTTGCCCTTGAGGCGATGCGCAATCTGCGTGGCGAGGCGGCCGAGCGTCTGGCCGCTCGCGTCGACCACAAACCAGTCGCCGCGCACCGTGGCCGGCTTGGCGAATTCCGTCTTCATGTTAATTGAAACTCCAACCTGAACCAGTGGCCAACCCCAGAAACCGATCGGGCTCCGGGTGTCCACAGGCGTCCTTGGGAAAAAAGGCGCGAAAGTGTACTCAAGCCCCCCCCGCTTTGCAAAAGTCCGTGCAGGGCCCCCTGCCGGCAGGCGGCCAACGGCGGCTCCAGGCCCCTCGGGGAGCTATATAATAGGTCATGGCGCCCATCCAGCCCTTAGAAACCGTCCTCCAGGCTGTGGATAACGCGCTGCGGGCGGTTTTCGCCCCGGCCCAGGCAGCGCGCGCCCTGCCTGACCTGCCCGCCGGGACTCCAATGGATGAGCCCGCCCGCCGCCATGCCGCTGGCCTGATGCGGGTCAATCATGCCGGCGAGATCGCCGCACAGGCCCTTTACCATGGCCAGGCCCTGCTGGCCCGCGAAGGGGCTACCCGCGACTTCCTGCTGCGGGCGGCGGCCGAAGAAGGCGATCATCTGGCCTGGTGCGAACAGCGCCTTGGCGAACTGGGTGCGCGTCGCAGTGTGCTGGGCCCGCTCTGGTATGCCGGCTCGTTTGCCATCGGCGCCGCGGCGGCAGCGCTCAGCGATGCCTTGAGTCTGGGGTTCGTCGCGGAAACCGAGCGCCAGGTGGCGAGCCATCTCGAGGCGCATCTGCGCACCTTGCCGAGCGAAGATGCGCGCAGCCGGCATATCGTGGCGACCATGCAGCGGGAAGAAGCCGGCCACGCCGCCGCAGCGCTCAGCGCCGGTGGCGCGCAGCTCCCGCCGCTCGCGCGCGGCGTCATGAAACTGGCCTCTCAGGTGATGACCCGGACTGCTTACTGGCTGTGAGTGTTGATAAATTTCTTGCAGCCAGCGCGACTTATGTATAAAAAGTACGGATGAGCAACATGCCACATGAACAGAGCAGCCGCGCTATGGAAGAGAATGTCAGACCGCTGAGCGACATTCCGGCAATCAACCGCTTCCTGAGTTATTGCCGGGTACGCACGGTGCCGTCAAAAACGGTGCTGATCCACGCCGGCGATTTGCCGGACGTCCTTTACTACGTCATCAGTGGCTCGGTAGAAGTCATGATCGAGGACGAGGAAGGCAACGAGATGGTGCTGGCCTACCTCAACAAGGGCCAGTTCTTTGGTGAAATGGGCCTGTTCTATGAACAGCCCACGCGCAGCGCCTGGGTGCGCACCCGCAGCGCCTGCGAACTCGCCGAAATGACCTATCCGCGCTTCCGCCAGGTGGCGACCGAGAGCCCGGGACTGATCTTCGAGCTGGCTACGCAGTTGGCCACGCGGCTCGATCGCACCAACCGCAAGCTGGGCGATCTGGCCTTTGTCGATGTCACGGGTCGGGTTGCCCATGCGATCATGGATCTGTGCAACGAGCCCGATGCCATGACGCATCCGGAAGGCATGCAGATCAAGGTCTCGCGCCAGGAACTTTCCCGCCTGATAGGCTGCTCGCGCGAGATGGCCGGCCGGGTATTGAAGGTGCTGGAAGAACAGGGCCTGCTGCGTGCCACCGGCAAGACCATCGTGGTGTTCAATGCACGTCCGAAGATGAAGACCCGCCCAGTGACCATACCGGCCAGGGGTGGAATGGCTCCGGCAGCGCAGGCCAGGCCGGCCGCCGTCGTCGCCGATGAAGACGATGACGAGGACGACGAAGACTAGACCTTGACGATTGCCGCCGCCGCGATGCTGCTGCGCATGGCGGCGATGGTGGCCCGGTAATCCTTGCTGCCAAATATGGCCGAACCGGCCACGAAGGTGTCGGCGCCGGCGCGCGCCGCGGCGCCGATGTTGTCGGTCTTGATGCCGCCATCTACTTCCACCCGCACCTCACGACCGCTGTGCTGCACGCGGCGGCGCACTTCGGCAATCTTGGGCAACACCCCCGGAATGAACTGCTGACCAGCGAAACCCGGGTTCACCGACATCAGCAGCACCAGATCGAGCTGCCCGAGGGTGTAGTCGAGGAAGTCGAGCGGCGTGGCCGGATTGAACACCAGCCCGGGTTTGCAGCCCAGTTCGCGGATCAGCGCAATGGTGCGATCGACATGCTCGCTCGCCTCGGGGTGAAAGCTGATGTAGGTCGCGCCGGCGGCGGCGAAATCGGGCACCAGCCGATCGACCGGGCGCACCATCAGATGCACATCGATCGGCGCCTTGACGCCGTGCTTGCGCAAGGCCGCGCACACCAGCGGCCCGATGGTGAGATTGGGTACGTAGTGATTGTCCATCACGTCGAAGTGCACCAGGTCCGCGCCCGCAGCGAGCACGGCATCGACTTCGGCGCCGAGGCGCGCGAAGTCGGCCGAGAGAATCGACGGGGCGATCCAGGGTGGTGCCATGGCGGGCAGTGTACCAGTCACGCGCCCGGTTCAGCCTCGCTGCGTAATCAACGCATCCCGCGCACCGCGCGAATCAGCTCATAGGCAGCCTGGATCTGCTGCGTACGCTCCTTGGCCCGCTCCAGCATCGAATCGGGCAGGCCGTTGGCCTTGAGCTTGTCCGGGTGGTGGCGGCTCATCTGCCGGCGATAAGCCTTGACCACCTGCTCGTCGCTGGCGGACTTGGTCACTTCCAGCAGGGTATAGGCCTGCGCGAGCCGGTCACTCTCATCGGCCGCGCTGGCGGCAGCCCCGGCGCCACCGCCCTGGCCCGTGCCACGCGCACCGCCCATGCGCCAACGCATCATGGTTTCGAGGCGCGCGAAGTCGGCAGCGCCCAGGCCCAGCAGATTTGCCGCCCGCAGCAGGCGCACGCGCGACTGTGGCGCCAGATCATTGCCGGCCAGTGCAGCCTGCAGCTGAATCTCGACAAAGAATTGCGCCATCTGTGGAAAGGCGCGCAACAGCGGCTGGAGTGGTGCCAGCGCAGCGTCGAGCGAGAACTGGAGCTGCTTGCCTTCGCCAAAATAGTCGATCGCGGCGCTCACCTGCTGGGCGTCGAGCCGCAATGCAGCCATCAGTGCGCGCGCCGCGGCGATCTCACGCTCCGAGACCCGCCCATCAGCCTTGGCCACGTGGCCCATGACGCGAAACAGCGCCGGGAAATACAGTTCCTGCACCCGCGCGACGTCACCGGCAGAACTGACGCTGACGCCGGCCGCACCGCTATCGAACTGATGCCCGACCAGGGCGCCGAGGGCGGCGCCGATCGGGCCGCCCACCCACATACCGATCGCCGCGCCGATAATCTTGCCGTTCCAGCCCATGTGCTCCCTTGCTTGACCCGGCCGCCGTGCGGGCGGCAAGATGCCCGCCCCTGGCGACTCACGCTTATGGTACCCGAGCTTGGCCACCGTCCCCGCGACTGTCTTCGAGTCCGCTGTACGCGCGCTGCCGTTGCTTCATCGCGGCAAGGTGCGCGACATCTACGCCGTCGATGACCAGCACCTGCTGATCGTCACCACTGATCGACTCAGCGCTTTCGATGTGATCCTGCCCGATCCCATTCCCGGCAAGGGTCGGGTGCTGCAGCAGATTTCCGATTTCTGGTTCAGCCGCACCGGACATATAGTCGGCAATCACGTCAGCGACCGTCCACTGGCCTCGATCATCAAGGACCACGACGAGCTCGCACTGCTCAGCGGCCGCGCCGCGATCGTCAAGCGGCTCAAGGCTTTGCCGATCGAAGCGGTGGTACGCGGATACCTCAGCGGCTCGGGCTGGAAAGACTACCAGCGCAGCGGCGCCATCTGCGGCATCACGCTGCCCCAGGGCCTGCAGCTGGCGGCCGCGCTGCCCGAGCCCATTTTTACGCCGGCGACCAAGGCGGCTGCCGGCGAACATGACGAGAACATCGGCTTTGCCGAAGTGGAGCAGCTGCTCGGTGCGCCGCAGGCGCGCGCCCTGCGCGCGACGGCCATAGCACTGTATCGCTACGCTGCGGCCCATGCCCAGGCACGCGGCATCATCATCGCCGATACCAAGTTTGAATTTGGGCTCGACGCCGCCGGCACGCTGACACTGATCGATGAAGTACTGACGCCCGATTCGAGCCGCTTCTGGCCCGCGGCCACCTGGCGCGTGGGCACCAGCCCACCCAGCTTCGACAAGCAATACGTGCGTGACTATCTCGAGACACTGAGCTGGGACAAGCGCGCACCCGGCCCGCGCCTGCCCGCCGAAATCATTGCGCGCACCGCCGAGAAATATCGCGAGGCACTGAGGCGGCTCACCGGCCCGGCGACTGGCGGCGCCTGAGGCAGCGGCGTGTGGCATCAGGCACGTAGTATTTTCGAACGCTGGCTGTTCGCGCCCTTCACCGGGAGTGTGGCCGCCAACCGCGCGCGCCGTCTGGCGCAATACCCTTATGCGCTGCTGCGTGACCTGCTCGGCGGCCAGCTGAATCTGCACGCCATGGGCCTGGTGTACGCGACCCTGCTGGCGCTGGTGCCGTTGGTGGCTTTCAGCTTCGCGATACTCAAGGTGTTCGGCGCGCATCGCGAACTTGAACCGCTGATCTACGAGTTCTTCAGGCCGATGGGCGCTGCGGCCGGTGGGCTCACGCAGAAGGTCATGGATTTTGCTGACCGCGTGCGCGGTGGCATTGTCGGTTCGGTCGGACTGGGATTGCTGGTCTGGACCCTGCTGGGCACGCTCAAGAAAGTCGAGGACAGCCTCAATTTCGTCTGGCACGTCGAACTGCCACGCAGCTTCATGCGGCGCATCGCTGAATATCTGGCACTGCTGGTGATCGCGCCGCTGCTGATCGGAGCCCTGGTCGGCATGGCACACATGCCGCAGGTCGACAGCTCCATGAAGCTGATCTCCGGGCTGCCGCTGCTGAGCCAGGCACTGAGCACGGCCCTGACACTTGCGCCCCTGGTGGTCATCAGCGGCGCCTTTGCCCTGGTTTACGCGCTGATCCCCAACACCCGGGTGCAGCCGCTGCCGGCGCTGGTGGGCGGCCTAGGCGCGGGCCTGCTGTGGATTGCGGTCGGCACCCTGTTCACCACTATCGTGGTCTATTCAGCGCGGCTGAATATCGTCTACGCCGGCTTTGCCATTTTCATCGCCGCTTTGATCTGGATCTACTTCGGCTGGCTGATCCTGCTGCTGGGCGCGCAGCTCTCGTTTTATGTGCAGAACCCAAGCTATCTGCGGGTCGGGCTGCGCGAGCCGCGCCTGTCCAATGCCGAGACCGAGCAGCTCGCCCTGGGCATCATGTACCTGGTGGCGCGCAACCATCTGCAGGGCGGCGAGCGCTGGAGCGTCAATGCCCTGGCCGCCAAGCTGCAGGTGCCCGGAGTCATGGTCACGCGCCTCGCCGACGCGCTCGAAGCCGCGGGCCTGCTGGTGACCACCGAACGGGAAACCCTGGTACCGGGGCGCGATGCCGGTCGCATTCGCCTGCGCGACATCCTGCGCGTGGCGCGCAGCGCTCACAGCGTGCATGGCGATGATCGCTCCAGTGCGCCGGCGGCGGTTATGGCACTGTGCGCGCAACTCGAGGGCGCGTGGCGCGATATGCTGGGCGAACGCGATCTGGAGTCGCTGGTGGTTGACTCGGACTGAGACAACCGACTTGCATGCGCTGCCAAGAGTCGAGAGCACTTGATTGTAAGGGCGCTGGGACGAGGGGGATACGCGATCCCTCTTCCAGGGACCGCCGTGAATCCGTCCATGGAGGCTACGGGCGCGACATCCTGT
>JBAVRE010000107.1:0-3349 GCA_049694695.1 Steroidobacteraceae bacterium
TCGGGCACCGGCAAGGAACTGGTAGCACGCGCCCTGCACGAGCACAGCCCGCGTGCCGCCAAGGCTTTCATTGCGCTCAACACTTCGGCGATTCCGTCCGAGCTGCTGGAATCAGAGCTGTTCGGTCACGAGAAGGGCGCCTTTACCGGCGCCGACAGTCTGCGTCGCGGCCGCTTCGAGCAGGCCGACGGCGGCACGCTGTTTCTCGATGAGATTGGCGACATGTCGGTCGCGCTGCAGACCCGGTTGCTGCGGGTGCTCGCCGAAGCGGAGTTCTACCGCGTCGGCGGGCAGACGCCGATCAAGGTCGATGTGCGCGTGATTGCCGCCACTCACCAGAATCTCGAGGAGCGCGCGCGCAGCGGACAATTCCGTGAAGACCTGTTTCATCGCCTGAACGTGATCCGCATCGAACTGCCACCGCTGCGTGCGCGGCGCGAAGATATTGCGGATCTGCTGACGCACTATCTCAGCAGTGCCGCGCTGGAGCTGGGCACCGAAGTCAAGACACTGACGGCCGCTGCGCGCGAACGCCTGAGTGCCCACGACTGGCCGGGCAACGTACGCGAGCTGGTCAATGTCTGCCGACGCCTGACCGTGCTGGCGCCAGGCAAGGAAATACGCGTTGAAGATCTGCCGGCGGAGCTGCCGGCAGCCGGCGCAGGCGCATCACCGGACTGGACTGCGGCGCTCGCCGACTGGGCCCGCCGACAGGGCGCCACGCCCACCCGTCCGTTGCTCGACGAGGCGCTGCCGGCCTTCGAGCGCACGCTGATAGGCGTGGCGCTCAAACATACCCAGGGACATCGCCAGGAAGCGGCCAGACTGCTGGGTTGGGGCCGCAATACGCTGACCCGCAAGCTCAAGGAGCTGGGGCTGGATGAACCCGGGGAGCACGAATGAATCCGGTGGTAACCGCCGTGCCCAGCAGTGTGATCAGCATGCCCACGACTATCGTCGCGGTGATGTGCTCGTGCAGAAACAGCGCCCCCCACAGCACCCCGAATACGGGAATTACGAAGGTTACCGTGGTCGCGGTGGTGGCGCCGACGCGGGTGATGATCCGGTAATAGAGCATGTAGGCGATCGCCGTGCAGACCACGGCGAGCACCGCGGCCGCCAGCCAGTCATGTGGCGGCGGAGCGTGCGCCGGCCACTGCCAGACACCGAATGGCGCAATCAGCACGGTGGCCGCGAGCATGCTGCCGGCTGCGGGCAGCATCACTGGCTGGCCAGCGAAGTGATGTTTGCCGTAGTGCGCCGCGATCCCGTAGCAGAGCGATGCCAGTAGTGCTGCCAGCAATGCCCAACCGTTGCCGCCACTGTGAAAATCGATGTGACCCCAGGCGAGCACCAGCACGCCGCTGAAACCCAGCACCAGTCCAAAGATTTTCTGGCGGCTGAGCGGATGCCGCCACCACAACGCATCGACAGCGGCGGCGAACAGTGGCACCGTGGCGCCGATGACCGAATTGAAACCCGCTTCCGCTCGCAACGAGGCGAAGGCCAGCAGGCTGAAGGGCACGGCCGAATTCAGCACGCCCAGGCAGCACAGCTCCAGCACGTGGCCGCGAATCAGCGCCCGGTTGCGCGCCTGCAGCAACCAGGGCATGAAGAACAGGGCGGCGCCGGCCAGTCGCAGGGTGACCAGCGGCAGCGGCCCGAAGCCGGGCGCTGCCACGCGCATGAACAGGTAGGAGCTGCCCCAGATTGCCGCCAGCAGCAGCAATCGCAGTAAATCGCTTACCGCCACCTGCTGGCTATTTCTTTTCGGGAGTTGCCGGGATGAAGATCCACAGCAACAGATAGAGCAGCAGGCCGATGCCAAAATAAAGCACGGCGATGCAGAAGATCACGCGCCAGGCCCAGGAAGGCAGACTGGTGTGCGCGCCCAGTCCGCCACACACGCCGCCGATGACGTGATCGGTGGTGGAGCGGGTGAGGCGACGCAGCAAGGCCTCCGGTGCTGGCGCAGCGGGTGCGCCAGGCGCAGCGGCCTGGCCGGGCTCAGCCGGGCCTGCGCCACTCAGTGCGCGCGCCTTGGCCTGGGTGAATTCCGCCTCAGTGAGTGCGCCGCGATCGCGCAGTGCCTGCAGTCGTTCGATTTCTTCCGCTACTGACATGACTCGCTCCTCAACAGTGGGCTGTGGCGGGCGCGGTTCGCAGGGCGCCGATCAGTGCCTGCACTGAATCCAGTTTCTGGCTGACCAGGTAATCGGCCAGGCCCGCGTTGATCTTCTGGCAGACCAGGGGATCATAGAACAACGCCGTGCCGATGCCGATGGCGCTCGCACCGGCGAGCAGAAATTCGATCGCATCAGCGGCGCAGGCAATGCCGCCCTGGCCGATGATCGGTATGCCGCGTGGCCCGGCCACTTCATATACTTCGCGGACCTTGAGCAAGGCGATCGGCTTGATGGCCGGCCCCGACAGGCCGCCCTGTACGTTGCCGAGGACTGCCCGTCCATTGCGGCTGTCGATCGCCATGCCCATCATGGTGTTGATGACCGCGAAGGCGTCGGTGCCGGCTTCAATGCAGCGCCGGGCGTTTTCGCGGATGTCGGTCTGGTTGGGTGAGAGTTTGGTGATCAGCGGTTTGCGTGTTACCTGGCGACAGGCGGCGACCACGCGTGCCGACATCTCGGGTACATTGCCAAACTGCACACCGCCTTCCTTGACATTGGGGCAGGAGATATTGATTTCGATGGCATCGACAGGCGAATCATCGAAACGGCGTGTCACCTCGACATATTCATCAATGGTCGAGCCGCAGGCATTGGCGATGAAGCGCGTCTCGCTGAAATCGAGACCCGGCAGGATGCTGCGCACCACGTTGTCGACGCCCGGATTCTGCAGTCCGATGGCGTTGAGCATGCCGCCGGCAGTCTCGGCGATGCGGTGCGGCGGGTTGCCCAGGCGCGGCTGCCCGGTCGTGCCCTTGAGCACGATGGCGCCGACGTCGCGATTGCTGAAACCGGCGATGCGGGTGTATTCCTCGCCAAAGCCCACACAGCCGGACAGCAGCACGATGGGCGATGCGAAATCCAGACCGCAGAAGCGGCTGGCGAGCGAGGCGTCGGGCGGTGTGGCAGCGCGGGTCATGGCGGTAATTATCGCGCGAATCGAGCCCCGGCAGCGCGAAAAATATCCGCAGCGCATGGCAGCGGTGTCGGGCAGCGGTCATGTTTGAGGTCATACTCTACCAGCCGGAAATTCCGCCCAACACCGGCAGTATCATTCGCCTGTGCGCCAACTCCGGCAGCCGGCTGCACCTGATCGAGCCGCTGGGCTTCAGCCTGGAGCAGCGCAAGCTGCGTCGTGCCGGGCTGGACTACGCTGACCTGGCCAC
>JBAVRE010000108.1:0-15226 GCA_049694695.1 Steroidobacteraceae bacterium
GTGTCAAAACAGAAGTCGGCCGGTATGCCCTTCATGCCCCAGGGCTTGGCCACCGGCTCGAAACACCCGACCAGCAGTTTGCCGGCGTCCTCCTTGAAGTAGGCGCACTCGTCGTAGACGCGCAGCACCGGCAGATTGCCCGGCAGTCCGGGGATCGGCTCGGTCACGATATAGAAATGCTCGGCCGCATGCAGCGGCACGCTGACACCGCAGTCGCGTCCAATGGTGTGCGACCACATGCCGGCGCACAGCACGACGGTATCGGCCGCAATGTAGCCCGATTCTGTTTCAACTCCGACCGCCCGCCCGCGCTCGACGCGGATGCGGCTGACCGCCGTGTGCTCGAAGATGCGCGCGCCACGCATTCTGGCGCCGCGCGCAAAAGCCTGCGTGGTATCGATCGGATTGGTCTGGCCATCCTTGGCGATGAATATGCCGCCAACCAGATCGTCCACCTCGAGCAGCGGCCAGCGTTCCTTGATGGCCGCGCACGACAGCACGTCGATTTCCAGGCCAAAGGTCTTGCCCATGGAGGCGCCGCGCTTCAGCTCCTCGAAGCGCGCCGCAGTCCGCGCGACGCTGATCGAACCATTCTGCTTGAAGCCGGTCGCCTGCCCGGTTTCCGCTTCCAGCGAGCGATACAGATCGGCGGTGTACTTGGCCAGCTCAGTGAGATTGCGCGTGGCGCGCAGTTGTCCGACCAGGCCCGCGGCATGCCAGGTCGTGCCGCAGGTCAACTGCTTGCGCTCGAGCAGCACCACGTCGCTGAGGCCGATCTTGGTCAGGTGATAGGCGATGGAGCAGCCGGCAATGCCTCCCCCGACTATGACCACACCGGCGCGACTGGGCAGGGACATGAAGTGCCTGTGGCCTAGGCGACTACCTGTTTGCGGACGGCAGCGCCACCGGCGGCAGCCGTGTCGGCTCCGGCAGCGGCCTCTGCGAGCATCGCCTGGCGCGGCAGGCGCACCGGAAAGCGCCTGCGAATCTCAGCGTCGACGGCCTCGGAAATGTGAGCTGGAAAATGATTCGCGAGGATCTCTTTGACCTTGCTGGCCGCGCGCTGCAGTACATCGAGCGAACCCTGCTCGGTCCATTCGTTCGGGCTGCGCCGGTCACCGACACCCGGATAGAGATATTCGGTCTGCATCAATTGCAGGGTCTGGTCACTGCCGAGAAAATGACCGGGACCGTTGAGGCACACGTCCTTGATGGTCTCGAAGGACAGACGCTCCTCGTTCACTTCGATGCCCTTGATGGTGCGCTGTGCGGCGCCGATGATGTCATTGTCGATGACCAGACTCTCGAGCGAGAAGCCCAGCAGGCTGGCATGCATGCCGGCCGATTCGTAAATCATATTGGCGCCGGAGTTACCCACCAGCGCATGGTTGAGCCCCTTCTCGGCACCCGCCTGTCCGTCGGCAACTTTTGAATCGGTCATCCCCGAGGCCGTGCCGCCGGTCAGATCGTAGTAATTGGCCATCTGCCCCGCCGCTGACGACAGCAGCGCCTGTTCCGGGCTGCCGCCCGACATGGCGCCGGTGCGCAGGTCGGACACGAAACACCAGGTGCCAAATATCGCCGGATGCCCGGGCCTGATGGCGTTCACATAGACCAGCCCGGCGAGCACTTCAGCGACTTCCTGCGCCAGCGCGCCGGCGAGCGCCGCGGGCGCGGTTGCCCCCGCCTGCCCGGCGGACAGCAGCAGAATCGGCATACCACCGTGCACCGCCACTTCCAGGCAACGGCAGGCATCAGTCGCGAATTTCATCGGTGGCACGACAAAGCAGTTGGACTGGCTGACAAAGGGGCGCTCACGCCACTGCTTTTCGCCACCGGCGATCAGGTGCAGCATCTCCAGCGACGCCGTCACGTGTTCCGGTTGCACCCAGCTGCTGCCGACGTGCTTGGTAGTGCTCGACACCGCCGCGTAGCAGGTGTTGAAATCCATCTCAAAGGGATCGGGAATGTCGCGCGGCACGACCGCGCGCTGGAAGAAATGAATGTGCTCCATCTGATCGACGATCCGCCCGATGTCGTACAGATCCTTGATTTCAGATTCGCGATAGGCGCCGTGGGCATCGACGATATTGACGGCAGCGCCCGCGGTACCGAAATAGGCGCGCTTGCCCCAGGGCTCGAGGTCGAAACGCGGATCCTGCGCGTGCAGCACGAAGTTGCGCCCCGCCCTGGCCAGCGTGTCCTCGACCAGTGAACGCGGAAACAGCAGGCGGCCCTGCGCGCTCTGCGTGCAGCCGGCCCGGGTCATCACCTCGACACCTGTCTCGGTCGCATCCGCCAGGCCCACTTCCGCCAGCAGGCGTAGCGCGGTGTGGTGAATCTGGTCGATATCGCCCTGGCTCAGCGGCAGATAACGCCCGCTGGGCATGCCGGGCCGGACTGGCCGCAGGTGATCGGGAAGCGGTGCGGAGCGCTGGGCGCGTCTGGCGTCCCGACCCGATGGGCGTCGTGTTCCGCCTGGAATTTGAGTCACTTGAGTTTCTCCCGTGCGGCGCTCGGCGATCTGCTGCGCCCGCCCACCCGCAGGGTGCCTAGCCTCGCACAACCCCATCCCTTACGCAGCAAAGATAATCTACCAGCCGGCAAGTCTTTATGATTCCGGCACCAGATCGCACCACTGCCGGGCAGTTCCGAGGATGTATCATGGCGCTCTCGATCAGGGGACACAATGGTGACAGGCACAGCCGACGATCTGCTCTCCAGCCGGCCCGACACGCAGCTGTCGGCGCGCGCTTTCGGGGTCGCCAGCGACATGATCGTGCCGGCATTCAAAGAGCGCAGCGAGTATGTCCCGGCGGTCGACCCCGGCTACTGCTTCGATCCGGATACCACCCTGGCAATCCTGGCCGGCTTTGCCTTTAACCGCCGCGTCATGGTGCAGGGCTACCACGGCACCGGGAAATCGACCCATATCGAGCAGGTAGCGGCGCGCCTGAACTGGCCGCTGGTGCGCATCAACCTCGACGGCCACGTCAGCCGCATCGATCTGGTCGGTCGCGATGCCATCGTGGTACGCGACGATCATCAGATCACGGAATTCCGTGAGGGCCTGCTGCCCTGGGCGATTCAGCGCTCGATCGCCCTCACCTTCGATGAATATGACGCCGGGCGAGCCGACGTCATGTTCGTGATCCAGCGCGTGCTGGAGGCCAGCGGCAAGCTTACGCTGCTCGACCAGAATCGCGTCATCAGCCCGCACCCGTTCTTTCGACTGTTCGCCACCAGCAATACCATTGGCCTGGGCGATGCCAGCGGCCTCTATCACGGCACACAGCAGATCAACCAGGGTCAGATGGATCGCTGGTCGATCGTCACCACGCTCAATTATCTGGAGCACGACCAGGAAGCAGCCATCGTGCTGAGCAAAGCGCCCCTCTACGACAGCCCGGAAGGGCGACGCACCATCATGGCGATGGTGCGGGTCGCCGATATGACCCGTAATGCGTTCATGAACGGCGACATCTCCACCGTCATGAGTCCACGCACGGTGATCACCTGGGCGGAGAATGCCGCAATCTTCTCCGACCTGGGCCTGGCCTTTCGCGTCACCTTTCTCAACAAGTGTGACGAGCTCGAGCGCCCGACGGTCGCCGAGTTTTTCCAGCGCGCATTTGGCAGCGAATTGCCCGAGACCATTACCGGCCTGAAGGTCGTGTGAACACGCCGCAGCAGCGCGCACCCCAGACGCTGGAGCAGCGCTTCGAGCGCGCGCTGATTCACTCGACGCGCGCCCTTGCAGGTGAGAAGGGACTGCGGGTCTTGTGCGGAGTGGCCGGCGCCACGCTGCCCGGCAATCCGCTGTTGCTCCCAGCCATTCCCACGCCATTGACGCCATCCGCCGCAGCGCGCCTGCGCGGCCAGGCCGACCGCCTCGCGCTGCGCCGGGCGCACTACGATGCCGTCATTCATGCGCGCTTCCGCCCCACCGGTCCGCGGGCACGCGAACTCTACGATGCGCTCGAAGACATGCGCTGCCAGTCGCTGGGCGCCAACGTAATGAGCGGCATCGCGAGCAATCTCGAAGCCGCGCTGATCGCCCAGCTGGAGCACAGTGGCGTGCTGCGCGCGCATCTGGCACGGCATTCCGGCAAGGTGCAGGCCCTGGCACTGCTGGTGCGCGAACGCCTGACCGGCCGGCCGGCGCCGGAAATCGCCGCGCCGCTGATGGCCCGATGGCGCGCCGAGCTGGAAGCCCGCACCGGCGGGCAACTGGCGCAGCTCGCTGCGGCCGCGCCCAGCCAGGAACAGTTTGCCGTGCTGATACACGAACTGGTGCGCGACTTCGACCTGGGCAATGAGCTGGGATCCGAGGCACAGCGCCAGGCGCAATTGGCCGCGGCGCCGCCTGGGCCGGCGGCTGGCGAAGCGGTGGCTGAACGCGGCGGCAGCGTGCTGCGCGTCAAGCAGCAGCAGGGCATGCTCGAAGAGGATGAGCCGACCATCGCGCCCAAACCGCCAGCCGAACTGCCGGCCGACAGCGAAACACTGCCGGAGCGCGCAGCCGAGCAGACCGACGCCGGCGATCGCATGGCGCGCACGCCACCGTACGACGACGCCGACAATCCCAATCGTCACTACCGGGTCTATACGCGCGCCCACGATGAAGTAGTCGACGCCACCAGCCTGTGCGACGAGGCCGAGCTGACCCGGCTACGCGCGCTGCTCGATGAGCAAGCCCGCAACCTGCAGAACGCCGTGACACGCCTCGCCCATCGGCTCGAGCGCCTGCTCATGACCAAGCAGCTGCGTCGCTGGCAGTTCGATCTCGAAGAAGGGGTGCTCGATGCCGCGCGACTGGTGCGCGTGGTCACTGATCCATTGGCGTCGTTGTCCTTCAAGGAAGAGCAGGACGCCGAATTCAAGGACACGGTGGTCACCGTGCTGCTCGACAACTCCGGCTCGATGCGCGGTCGACCGATAATGCTGGCAGCGTTGTGCGCTGATATCCTGGTGCGCACCCTGGAGCGCTGCGGAGTCAAGGTGGAGATCCTCGGTTTCACGACCAAAGCCTGGAAAGGCGGCGCGGCGCGCGAGGACTGGTTCAGAGCCGGCGCCAGGCCCGCCCCCGGCCGGCTCAGCGAGCTGCGCCACATCATATATAAGGCCGCGGATGCGCCCTGGCGCCGGACGCGGCGCAATCTCGGGCTCATGCTGCGCGAGGAACTGCTGAAGGAGAACATCGATGGCGAGGCGCTGCTCTGGGCGCACGATCGCCTGCTACATCGCAGCGAGAAGCGCCGGATTCTGATGGTCATCTCCGACGGTGTGCCGCTGGATGAGGCGACCCTGTCGGCCAATGCCGGCAGCTATCTCGAGCACCACCTGCGCAACGTGATCAAGTGGATCGAGCGCCGTGGCAGCGTCGAGCTGCTGGCGATTGGCATCGGTCATGATGTCAGCGACTACTATCAGCGGGCACTGACCGTGGGCAGTGCCGAACAACTGGGCGCGGCAATGATCGAGCAGCTGGCCTGGCTGTTTGCCGAACCGCGCGCCGCCATGGGACGGACGCGGCGCAGGCAGCGAGCCGCGGGCGCAGGCGCAGGCGCAGGCGGGCAACCATGACTGAAGTGCAGCATCGCGGCAGCTGTCTGTGCGGCGCCTGCGCCTACGAAATATGCGGTCCGCTGCGCAACGTCATTGCCTGTCACTGCACCCAGTGCCGCAAGCAGACCGGTCATTTCATGGCTGCGACCAACGCGCGCCTGAGCGATTTCCACTTGGTCCGCGCCGAGCCGCTGCGCTGGTATCGGGCTTCGCCGCAGGCGCAACGTGGCTTCTGCTCGACCTGTGGTTCAACGCTTTTCTGGCAGGCGGATGGCCGCGACGAGATTTCAGTTACTGCGGGCACGCTCGACGGCGCGACCGGACTGACAATCGAAGGACATATCTATTGTGCCGACAAGGGCGATTACTACACCATTCCCGATGAGGGCTATCGCCTTGAACAGTGGACCTGAAGCCCTCCCCCGCAGCATGTTTGCGGTAGTACTGAAGGGCCACGGCGGCTACGAGCAGCTCGAGTTGCGCACCGACCAGCCACTGCCAACGCCTGGCCATGGCGAAGTGCTGGTACGCATCGCGGCCGCGGCGGTCAACAACACCGATATCAATACCCGCATCGGCTGGTACTCGCGCTCGTCGACGGCAGCGGCACCGCAGGACAGCGCCTGGGGCGGCGGTGCATTCCAGTTTCCGCGCATCCAGGGAGCCGACGCCTGCGGATACATCGTCGCAGTGGGCCCCGGCGTCGCTGCCGCACGGGTCGGCGAACGCGTGCTGATCGATCCGATACTGCGCGGCGCGGACGGCAATGGCGTGGAATATTTCGGTGCCGATCGTGACGGCGCCTTCGCCCAGTTTGCCAGCGTGCCCTCGGCCAACGCGCGGGCGGTGGTGAGTGATCTCAGCGACGTCGAACTGGCTTCCTTCCCCTGTTCCTATCTGGCGGCCGAGAACATGCTGTCGCGTGCGGCACTCGCGCCGAACCAGACGGTTCTGGTCACGGGCGCTTCGGGCGGCGTAGGCTCCGCCGCCGTGCAACTCGCGCGCCGTCGTGGCGCGCGTGTGATTGCCGTAGCTGGCGCCAGCAAGGCCGCCGGGCTGCGCGCGCTGGGCGCTGAACGTGTCCTGGCGCGTGAGGCGGATCTGGTGTCAGAGCTGGGCGCCGAGTCGGTCGAGGCGATCATCGATTCAGTCGGTGGCGCGCATTTTCCGCAACACCTGCAGATCCTGCGGCGCGGCGGTCGCTATGCGGTCGCCGGCGCGGTAGCTGGAGCCACTGTCACGCTGGACCTGCGCACGCTCTATCTCAAGGACCTGACGCTGCTTGGGTGCACGATCCCCGAGCCCGATCTGTTTACCGCACTGCTCGGCTACATCGAGGCCAGGGAAATCAGGCCGCTCATCAGTGCCAGCTATCCGCTGCGTGAAATCGTCGCCGCGCAGCAGGCCTTCCTCGAGAAACAACACCTGGGCAAGATTGTCCTGGTGCCCTGAGCACCAGTGTCGCCCCGCCTCAGGCGAGTTCTAGAACATGCCGACTATATTGCCCTTTGCATCCAGATCGATCGAGCAGGCGGCGGGGGCGGACGGCAGGCCTGGCATGGTCATGATATCGCCGCAGATCATGACGATGAATTCAGCGCCGGCGGCCAGCCGCACTTCGCGGATATTTACCACGTGCCCGCTGGGCGCGCCACGCAGCTTGGCATCAGTGGAAAACGAATACTGGGTCTTGGCCACGCACACCGGATAGTGGCCGTAACCGCCCTGCTGCAACTCGCGGATCCTGGCGTGCACCTTCGCATCGGCACTGATATCGGCGGCGCCGTAGATACCGGTGGCGATCGCCTTCATCTTGTCCCACAGCGGCAGCGCATCTTCGTACAGGAAATGGAACTTGCTGGGCTGCTCGCACAGGCGCACGACTTCCTTGGCCACCTCGGTGGCACCGGCACCGCCATCTGAGTAATGCCGGGCGTTGATGACCTTGACGCCTTTGGGCGCCGCACTCTCCTGCAGGGCGCTGATCTCGGCCTCGGTATCCTCGGCGCGGTGATTGATTGAAACCACGCATGGCAGCCCGAAGCGATCGCGCATGTTATCGATGTGGCGCTCGAGATTGACGATGCCCTTGCGCAGTGCCGCGACATTTTCCTTTGGCAGGTCAGCGACCTCCACGCCACCGTGGTATTTCAGTGCGCGCACGGTCGCGACCAGGACGACCGCGGCAGGTCGCAGGCCGGACTTGCGGCACTTGATATCGATGAATTTCTCGGCGCCCAGGTCGGCGCCAAAGCCCGCCTCAGTGATCACGTAGTCGGCGAGCTTCATCGCACTGTGCGTGGCGATGACGGAATTACAGCCGTGCGCAATGTTGGCAAACGGCCCGCCGTGGATTATCGCCGGGTTGTTCTCGAGGGTCTGCACCAGGTTGGGTGCCAGCGCATCCTTTAGCAGGACAGTCATCGCGCCATGTGCCTTCAGGTCGCGGGCGTGGATCGGCTGCTGCGTGCGCGTATAGCCGACCACGATCTTGCCGAGACGCTCCTTCAGGTCGGCAAGGCTGGTCGCCAGGCAGAAGATAGCCATCACTTCGGAAGCGACTACGATGTCGAAGCCATCCTGGCGCGGAAAGCCGTTGCCGGGGCCGCCGAGGCCCACGGTGATGTCGCGCAGGGCGCGATCATTGATATCGACAACGCGACGCCAGCTGATGCGGCGCACGTCGAAGCCCAGGGCGTTGCCGTGATAGACATGGTTGTCGATGAGCGCCGCCAGCAGATTGTTGGCAAGTGCTATGGCGGAGAAGTCGCCGGTGAAATGCAGGTTGATGTCCTCCATCGGCACCACCTGCGCGTAGCCCCCGCCCGCCGCGCCGCCCTTCATGCCGAACACCGGACCCAGCGCCGGTTCGCGCAGGCATACCATCGCTTTCTTGCCGATGCGATTGAGCGCATCGCCCAGGCCCACTGTGGTCGTGGTCTTGCCCTCGCCCGCGGGAGTGGGCGAAATTGCCGTCACCAGCACCAGTTTGCTGTTGGCCCGTTCCGGAAGCGAATCCAGGTAATCAAGGGAGATCTTGGCCTTGAAGCGCCCATAGGGCTCCAGGTGCTCCTCGGCGATGCCGAGACGCTCGGCCGCCAGTTGGGTGATGGGCCGCATTTTGGCCAGTTGGGCGATCTCAATATTGCTTTTCAACTCGATACTCCCTGAACAAATTGCCGCACCCGCCGCAACGACCCGGCGCGCCCCGCGGGGCGCGCGTCGAGCGCATGAGTGGCGCAGGCGAGCGAATGGTATGCGAAACTTACTTGATTAGCGGCGGAATTAAAATCTTTCATGGTCCGGTAAGGAATCGCTTCATTCATAGCGGCGTTGACCAGCCGCCGCGCTGCTCTTGAAAGTGCGCCTCGCGATGGCGCTGCCGCTCCGCGAAGTGAGCGTCGGCGTGATGTGCGTGCCCCGGAAAATCAGCAACTTGTGTCCCGTTTCTGCGGCCAGCGCTGTCTTGCGTCTCGCGGTGGCTTGGTAGAATATAGGCGCGCGCGACAAGACGCGTCGCCCGCAGCTGCGGAGCGCCGCCAACCGCGAAGCCGTGCCAGAGCGCCTCTGGCGCCATGCAGATTCTGGGGGAATGAAGCGATGAATTCGAATATCTCGTATGCGATAGCCGCCATCCTGGGAGGCACCTCCCTGGGTGCCAATGCTGCCGAACCAGCCACCGACAGCAATGCTGCAGGCGCCGGCAGCCTGGAAGAGATCGTCGTCACGGCGACGCGCCGCTCGGAGAGCATGCAGGATGTACCCATTTCGATGCAGGCCTTCACGGCGCAGACCTTGACCGAACTCAATGTCTCGACCTTCGACGACTACGTGAAGTTCGTGCCGAACATCACGACGGCCAACAACGGGCCAGGCCAGAACGAGGTCTTCATGCGCGGCCTCAGTGCCGGTGCGCAACCCAGCCAGGGCAGCGGGTCAACCGCCGCCTACCCGAACGTCGCCATTTACCTGGACAACCAGTCCGGTCAGCTCCCGGGCCGCAATCTCGACATCTATGCGGCCGACCTGAATCGCATTGAGGTCCTGGAAGGCCCGCAGGGAACGCTGTTCGGGTCCGGTGCCCAGGCCGGCGCGATCCGCTACATCACCAACGAGCCGAAGCTGGATGTCACCGAGGCGAGCGTCAAGGCGAGCTACGGTGTCACCGCTCATGGCGATCCGAACAGCGATCTGACGGCGGTGCTGAACCTGCCGCTGATCGACGGCAAGATGGCGGTGCGCGGCGTGTTCTATAACGACCACCGCGGTGGCTACATCGACAACGTGCCGGCGACCTTCACGCGCCGGAACACCGATGTCGGCATCCACTATGCAAACTATCCGGTCGACAACACTGGCGTGTGCCCGGACGGACGGCCGCCATCGGGCCCGCCCAACCCCGGGTTCTGCGTGCCCCCAGGCAGCCCGGCCATCAACAACTACAACCTGGCTGCCAACGACATCAACCCGGTGAACTACCTCGGCCTGCGCGCCGAGCTGTTGTACAAATTCAACGATGACTGGAATGCGCTGATCACGCAGAGCTACCAGAACATGGACGCCAACGGCGTTTTCTACCAGCAGCCCAACGCCTCCGACGGCGACCAACTCAAGCCCCTACAGGTCACGCTCTTCAACCCCTCCCACAACAAGGATCGCTTTACCAGCACTGCCTGGACGCTGAATGGCAAGTTCGGCAACCTGTCGGCCGTCTATACCGGTGGCTACCTGACACGCAAGGTTGATCAGGTCAACGACTACACCAATTACTCCCGCGGCGTTTATGCCGGTTACTACCAGTGCTATGGCCCGGGAACCGGCTACGACTCGACGCTCACGTCGACCTGCTTTTCCCCGAGCGCCATCTGGCGTTCAGCGGAGCGCAACGAGCATCTGCAGAATGAATTCCGCCTGAGCACACCGGATGACTGGCGCCTGCGCGGCATCGCTGGTATTTATCTTCAGGACAACAAGCTCTATGACCAGAGCGACTGGCGCTACAAGAATGTTCCTTCCTGTACCGCAACCCTGACCACTGGGTGCTTTGCCAACATCGGCACGATTCCGGGCACCACGGTCGTGAACCCCGGCGTTCGCGACTCCAATAGCTCCTTCTATCAGGATGACGTCCGCGAGACCAAGCAGACGGCGTTCTTCCTGTCGTTCGACTACGATCTCATTCCCAAGGTACTGACCCTGACGCTGGGCACGCGGCATTTCCAGTTCAAGAACTCATTCAAGGGCGGCATCTCCACCAGCTTCGGTTGCTTTGCGGCGCCAGTAACGCCTGATGGCTGCCACGATCCAAATTACACTTACAATCTGGACGCGAAGAATTATCGCTCCACCGAGTCGGGTTACAAGAGTCGCGGCAACCTGACCTGGCATGTCACGCCGGACGTGATGGTCTACTACACCTGGTCGCAGGGTTTCCGACCCGGCGGCTTCAATCAGAATGGCGGTGCCGCGCATGCCTTCGGCACTGACGGCATAGAGCAGTACCTGGTTCCGGACGTGTACACTTCCGACAACCTGACCAACAATGAAATTGGCTGGAAGACCGAGTTCTTCAACCACCGCCTGCAGTGGAACGGCGCCGTGTACCAGGAGAACTGGGACAACGTTCAGGTCGCGTTCTTCAATCCCGGCCTGGTGGGCAACATCTTCTACAACACCAACGGGCAGAATTTCCTCATCAAGGGTATTGAGACCTCGATCGTGGCCCGGCCCGTCCGCGGGCTGACGTTGCAGGGCTCGGCATCGTGGAACCGCAGCCGCCAGACGAATTCGCCGGCGTTGATCGCCAACAATCCGGACAGCGGCAATGTCGGCAACCCGATCACGCTGAACTGCCAGAAGGATGACAGCGGCGCGGTCATCCTGCCGTGCGATCCCGTCACCAATCCTTTCGGCCCACCCGGCTCCCCGAGCGCCAATTCGCCGCCGATCCAGTACAGCCTGCGCGTGCGTTATGACTGGAATGTCAACGGCTTCATGCCATTCGCACAGGTCTCGAGCACGCATAACGGGCATTCCTACACGCAGGCGGGTGCCAACCCGCCGCTATCGGGGACCATTACCACCGGGCGGCTGCGCTTCGAGAACCCTGCGTACACGACCTACGATGCCTCTTTCGGCGTCTCCAAGGACGCCTGGAGCGTGACCGTGTTCGGCGAGAACCTCGGCGACTCGAACGCCAGCACCTTTGTCAGCACGCAACAATTCATCGTCGCCGAGACACCGCTGCGACCGCGGATCATCGGCCTTTCATTCGGATATAAATTCTGACGATGCCTTGAGCAGCCACGACCACCCCACGGCGGTGGAACTCGAGCTTGCGCGCGTGCGCAAGCTCCTGCAGGAGCGCTGCTACGCGGAAGGCCTGCAGGCCGCGACTGCGCTGCTGGCCACGGTGCCCGGAAATCGCGATGTCCTGTACCTGCGCGCGCAGGCACAACGACTGCTGGGCGACATCCCGGCTGCACTCCAGACGCTCGCCAGTCTCGAGCAACTGCACCCGCGCTTCAGCCGCCTGTTCCAGGAGCGCGGCCAATGCCATGTCGTGCTCAAGCAGGCGCCCCAGGCGATCGACGCCTTCCTGCGCGGCGTGCGCATCAATCCGGCCCTGCCGGCCAGCTGGAGCATGCTCGAAGGGCTGTACCGGATGACCGGACAGGCGGTCAACGCCGCCGAGGCTGCCGCGCATGTCGCGACCCTCAAGGCCCTGCCGCCCGAGGTCGTGACCGCGACCGCCCTGTACTCGGATGGTGAGCTGGCGCCGGCCGAAAATCTGGTACGTGCCTTCCTGATCAAACACGGCCACCACATCGAAGCCATGCGCCTGCTCGCGCGCATCGGGATCGCGCGCGGCGTATTCGATGACGCGCAATTGCTGCTCGAAGCAGTGCTCGATCTGGCGCCCAGCTACCAGGCCGCCCGCTTCGACTATGCGCAGGCCCTCAGCGGGCGCCACATGCACGAGCAGGCACACCAACAGGCCGAGCTGCTGCTCGCCGCGGACCCTGCCAATCGCAACTACCGCACGCTCGAGGCGCTGACCTGCGTAGGCCTGGGCCGGCATGAGCGCGCCATTGAGCTCTACCGGGATCTGCTGACCGATGCCACGCAGCTGGCCGAGCTGCATCTGTCGATCGCTCACTCGCTCAAAACACTGGGGCGCGGCGCAGAAGCCATCGTTGAATACCGGGCAGCGGCGGCGGCTCGCCCGACTTTCGGCGACGCCTATTGGAGCCTCGCGAACCTGAAGACCTACCGGTTCGAAGACGCGGAGCTGGAGCAGATGCGTAGCGCGGAGGCGGATGCGACGACCGCGCTGGCTGATCGATACCATCTGTGTTTCGCACTCGGCAAGGCGCTCGAGGATCGCTCGCAGTATGAGAAATCCTTTGAGTATTACGCCCGCGGCAATGCGCTCAAGCGCCCGGAAACCCACTATCAGCCCGAAGCGCTCGAGCTCAATACGCGCCTGCAGATCGAGGTCTGCACGCCGGAGCTGTTCGCCCGCCACCAGCACACCGGCGTGCGCGCTGCTGACCCGATTCTGATCGTTGGCCTGCCGCGCTCAGGCTCGACGCTGATCGAGCAGATCCTGGCCTCGCACTCCAGGGTCGAAGGTACGCATGAGCTCGCCGAGATCCCGCGCATCGCGGCGGACCTTCGCGGTCGTGAACCCGACTCCGACAAGCCGCGTTATCCCGCAGTGCTGGCCGAGATGACTGCCGAGGACTTCGAGCGTCTCGGCGAGAAATACCTCGGCGCGACCCGGATCTACCGGACCGGCAAGGATCACTTCATCGACAAGATGCCGAACAATTTCCGGCATCTCGGCCTGATCCATCTGACGCTGCCAAACGCGAAAATCATTGACGCGCGGCGCGAACCCATGGCCTGTTGCTTCGGCAACTTCAAGCAGCTGTTCGCGAGCGGACAGGAGTTCACCTACAGCATCGAAGATATCGCCCGTTACTACCGCACCTACCTGGAACTCATGCGCCACTGGGACGCCGTGCTGCCCGGACGCGTGCTGCGCGTGCACTACGAAGAAGTGGTCGAGGACCTGGCAACCAATGTTCGCCGCTTACTGGATTTCTGCGAGCTGGAGTTCGAACCCGCCTGCGTGGAATTCCACCGGACTGAACGGAGCGTACGCACCGCGAGTGCCGAGCAGGTGCGCCAGCCGATCTATCGCGAGGGCCTGGAGCAATGGCGCCACTACGAGCCCTGGCTTGGGACGCTGCGCGCGACCCTCGGCGATGCGCTCACGCGCTATCGCGACTAGCACCAGTCAATATGGCGCCTGCACATCCTGCATGGCCACGTAGACGCTCTTTAGCTGGGTGTAATGCTCGATCGCCGCGCGGCCATTCTCGCGCCCCAGGCCCGATGACTTGTAACCGCCGAAAGGCAGCTCGATCGGCGTCACGTTGTAGTGGTTGATCCAGCAGGTGCCGGCCTGCAGCTGCGCAATGACCCGGTGTGCGCGCGTCAGATCGGCGGTGAAGACGCCGGCCGAGAGGCCGAACTCGGTGTCGTTGGCGCGCGCGATGACCTCGGCTTCGTCGTCGAAGGCCAGCACGCACATCACCGGTCCGAAGATCTCCTCGCGCACGATGCGCATCTCGTCACGGCATTGATCGAAGATGGCAGGTTCGACAAAGAAGCCCTTGTTCAAGGCGCCGTTCGTGAGCCGGCGGCCACCGATGGCCAGGCGCGCACCCTCGGCGCGACCGAGATCGATATAGCCCAGCACCTTGTCCATGTGGATCTGCGAAATGAGCGAGCCGACTTGGGTGCCCGGATCTAACGGGTCGCCGATACGCAGGGCGCGGGTGCGTTCGACCAGACGCTTCATGAACTCGTCCAGGATGCGCCGCTGCACGAACACGCGCGTGCCGTTCGAACAGACCTCGCCGGCAGAATAGAAGTTGCCGAGCAAGGCGCCCGACACCGCGTTATCGAGTGGCGCATCGTCAAAGATGATGATCGGTGACTTGCCGCCCAGCTCGAGTGTCACCTGCTTGAGCGATTCGGCAGCATCGCGCATCACGGCGCGGCCGGTGCTCACTGCTCCGGTGAGCGATACCTTGCGAATGGCGCGATGCTGGGTGAGCGCTCGCCCCACCTGTGCATCGCCCTGCACCACCTGGAATACGCCTGTCGGCACGCCGGCCTCGAGCACCAGCTTTTCCAGCTCGACGGCACTCAGCGGCGTCAGATCAGCGGGCTTGAAGATCATCGCGTTGCCGCAGGCGAGTGCCGGTGCGCTCTTCCAGCAGGCGATCTGCAGCGGATAGTTCCAGGCGCCGATGCCCGCCACCACGCCCAGGGGTTCGCGCCGCGTGTAACCAAAGGCGCTCGGACCCAGATCCAGATATTCACCCGCGATCCCGGGCGCGAGCCCGGCGTAGTACTCGAAGCAATCCGCACCCGAGATCACATCGACCACGGAGGTTTCCTGTATGGGTTTGCCGGTGTCGCGTGTTTCCAGCTGTGCGAGCCGATCGTTGTGCTCACGCAGCAGATCCGCAACGCGCCGCAGGAGCCGGCCACGCTGCGTGCCGGTCAGCGCCGACCACTCGCGTTGCGCCTCGCGGCCCTTGCGCACCATCGCGTCGATATCGGCAGCGGTACTGATCCT
>JBAVRE010000109.1:0-1655 GCA_049694695.1 Steroidobacteraceae bacterium
TGGGTGAGGCCTCATCGACGCGTCGACCCACAGCGCCCACCATTCTCTCAATGGCGCCGCGCAGGGTCTTGTCGCTGCTGAAGGTTGCCTCCACGGCCTCCAGTCTGCCGCCTCGCTCGACGAATACGGCCTCGGCGCCGTTAATCATGATTTCCGAAATCGAGGCGTCTGCGAGCAGCGGCTCGAGTGGCCCCAGGCCGAGGGCTTCGTCGAGCACCATGCGAATCAGACGCTCAGTATCGAGCCCAGCGGGCAACTGAAGACGCGCAACGATTCCGTGTGCGAGGCGCCCGACCATGGCACGCAGCGGCGCATCGGCCAGACGCGCCACGTCCGTGCGCCGCAGGTCAAGCTGCGCGAGCAGTTCTTCCTGTACCTGGCGCGCGAACTGCCCATAGCGAGTGGACTCACTACCTGGACTGCTCATGCGCCTGGTTCCCGGAATGACGTGCGCGCTCGGCACGCTCCAGTTGTTGCAACCCCGGATCGACGCTGTCCGGCGGCGCCGGCCGCGCCGTTACGATGCGCGGTGTAATGAAGACCACGAGTTCGGATTCCTGGCGTTGGTGGGTGTGCGACTGAAACAGGCCGGAGAGCACCGGGATTGCGCCCAGGCCCGGCAATCCGTGCTGGTCGTGGCTGCCTGACTGACTGAGCAGACCTGCGATGACGATGGTCTCGCCGGCGCGCACATTGACCTCGGTATTGGAGTGCCGCTTGAGAATGCCCGGCACACCCATGACCTGGACACTGCGATCGATGTCGCTGACCTCAGTTTCGATGCGCGCGTAGACATTACCGGCGTCGTCCGCCGCCGGCTTGACGTCGAGGATCACGCCATACTCCCGGTATTGCACATCGGGTGAGCCCTGCCCATTAAGCACCGGGACCGGCAGTTCGCCACCGGCGACAAAATGCGCTTCACCGCCGCTCCGGCAGCTCAGGGTAGGCTCGGCAATGACGCGCGCGTCGCCGCGCTGGCGCAGCAGATCGATCGTGGAACTCAGGGTTGCGTTCCACTCAATGTGGCCGCGACGCGCGCCGCTCGCGCCGCTGCTGAAAATTGCGACCGGCCCCTGCAGCAGATTGTCCCAGCGGATGCCCAGCGCATCGGTGGCGGAGCGCCGCACCTCCAGAATGCTCACCTGCATGTGAATCATGGCATCCCAGCCGACCTTGTCGATGAAATCGAAGACCCGCGCCGGATAGGCCTTGACCACCGCTTCGGCGCGCTCGCGATCGAGCGCGCTCACGCGCTGCCCCTCGAGCACCACGCGATCGCCGGCCAGGCGCGCGCTGACCTGGTGCGTGCCCTCCAGCAGCCGCTGCACCTGGGCGAGCAGCGCTTCGCCACTGTATTCGAGCACTGTGACCACGAAGCGGCGATAGCCGCCATCGCGCGTCCACACCTCCATGGCGGAAACGCCGGCCGACTCGCCGAGCAACAACAGCTGCCTGCCATCAACCTCAGTGACGGACAGCACCCGGCCGTTTCCCACGGCGATGCGCTTTGCGCGCGCATCGAGCAGGCTGGTGTCACCCACGTACAATTCGATGCGCTGCGCGCTGGACGTGGCCTGGGCGCGCGGTTCGGCGGCACTGCCCGGTACGCTGCCGGCCAACGACACCAGCACTGCCAGAACGAAATGCCCTGG
>JBAVRE010000110.1:0-1898 GCA_049694695.1 Steroidobacteraceae bacterium
GCATGGCGCTGAGCGCGGCGTTCTGTTCTGAGCTCGACTGTGGCATGCGCACTCCTTTATACACCATAGCTATCCACCATAGCGTTCGACGATGTCGCCAAGCCCGGCGCGCAGTGGTCCGACGAACTGCTCATAGTTTCTCCAGCGCCCGGCCGAGGCGGAATGAATCTTCTGCCGCACCTGCCATTTGCTGGCGGTGATCACCGCGCGATCGGTCTGATGGAAATCAAGACACTTCGGATCCCATGGCAGGCCAATGAACTCCACCATCTTCCGCGACCAGCCTTCCTGATCTTCGATCAGCGCCTCATACGGAATATCCAGCAGTGCTGTGGGCGGCAGCACGGCCCGCCAGTGATCCATGACGCGCACATACTGGCCATAATAATGAGCCAGGTTACCCAGATCGTTGGCATAGGGCCCCATGCCGAAGAAATTCTGGAAGTAGATCGACAGGCAGGTGTCGAGCGGATGACGTTGCATGTGGATGATGCGCACCCGTGGAAAGGCGCTGTGGATCATCCCCGCGTAGAGGAAATTTCCCGGCATCTTGTCGATCACCCGCAATGCAGCCGCACCCGCCGCCGCGAAGCGCTCGAGATAGGCCGCGGCCATGCCCGGCAGCAGCGTCGGGTCGACTGGCCCACTGAGCGCAGCCTTCTGATAGACGTTGAAGGCGCCGTCCCAGAATGGCACCTCGCCGGCGCCGAACACGGCCGGATGTGAGGCCAGGATCTGCTCGGTCAGGGAAGTGCCGGAGCGCGGCATGCCGATGACCAGGACCGGGAGTTCCGAGTCCGATCCCTGGCTGGGCGGATCACGCAGGTACGCCGCGTCGAAGCAGCGCATGATCTGATCGACCCGTTGCGTCAATTTGTCGCGATCGTAAGTTGAGCCATAGCGCTTGGTGAGTTCGTTGGCCTGCCGGTAGTTATCGAAGGCACGCGCGTATTCCCCCACGTCGTCGAAGTACTTGCCCAGCCCGTAGCGCAGGCTGATCTCGTGCGCCAGCGGCGGCTGCCTCGCCAGCAAGTCTTCGACGCCCTTGAGCCAGGCGCTGTCAGCCGTGGTCATGCGGCGATGCGTCGCAATGCTGAAATAGGCGAAGGAAAACCCCGGATTGATGGCGATGGTCCGCTGGAACAGCTCCTCTGCCTCGGCAAAGCGCCCTCGGTCAGCGCGCAACTCGCCCAGAAACGACAGGGCCTCGACGTAGTCTGGATTGATGGCCAGCGCAGCCTGACAGCTGGCCTCGGCTTCAGCGGGGCGACGCTGCTGGCGCATCGCCAGTCCCATGCTCAGGTGGGCCGGCGCATAGTCCGGTTTGAGCTCAATCGCCCGGGTGAAGCAGGCCACCGCCTCGCGGAATCTGCGCAGTTCAAACAACACCGAGCCGAGATTCCAATGAATATCGTAACGCCGTGGATCGAGTTTGAGCGCCTGGCTGTACAGCGGTACGGCTTCCCGGCGCTGGCCCAGTTCACGCAGCACATGGCCGAGATTGCAGAGTATCGATACCTCGGCGGGACGTAGTCTGAGCGCCAGCTGGTAACAGGCCGCGGCGTCGGCAAGCTGGCCGAGCTGCAGGAACGCGTTGCCCAGATTATTCTGCGCCTCGGCGTGCGCGGGATTGCTCTGCAGCGCCTGCTGATAGAGAGGCACCGCTTCGCGCGCGCGTCCGAGCGCCCGCAGTGCATCGGCCGCCTCGACCAGGCAGTCCGCATCGTTCGGCGTCAGCTCCAGCGCGCGCTGAAAGCTCTCCAGCGCAGGACCCCATTGCCCGAGATCCTGCAGGGCGGCGCCGAGATTGCGGTGCGCTTCGGCATCGAGCGGCATCAGCACGGTGGTCTTGCGCAGTGCCGGCAGCGCGTCCTTGCCCTGCCGCAGCTGTGCGACGC
>JBAVRE010000111.1:0-11114 GCA_049694695.1 Steroidobacteraceae bacterium
GGCCTGGCAGAGTCGCGCGACATCTGCTTCAAAGTCTTCAAGTGTGATGGTGTGCTGCAGCAGTGCGTCGAGGCAGGCGCGCAAACTGGCGTGGCGCAGGGGCGCGAGATCGGGACGTGCAGCGTTGACCGCGATCATGCTTTTTTACTTAATGTGGCGGTGCGGCAGTGGCCGGCGCGGCCGGGGACGTGGGGGGCGGGCTGCCCGGCAACAGGGGCAGCGGCACCCCGATATTCTCGCTATCGACAAAGTAGGGCGTATCTCCAAAGCAGCTGGAGGGCAGGCCGCGATGCTCGTTGTAGTGCAGCCGCACCCGCTCGCCCAGCACCGCGTTGAGTTTTTCGGCGACCTTCGGGTCGCGCACCGTGAAAGTCCAGATCTGGGGCGCCACGCCACTGACCACATAAAGGGCGAGCTCGCCTTCATAGGTCTTGCACACCCAGCCTTTGCGCGAGAGTTTCTGCAGCACGCCGACGCGCTCACCCTCTGAATACGACCACCACAGGGCCAGCAGCGTATAAGCGGCGAATAGCGCCAGCAGCAACAGCAGCAGGTAGGGCCAGCGACGGCCGCGCCGCTTCGGGGGGGTGGTGGCTTCCGTCATGCGCACGCTCCAGATGATGTGCGGATGATGCAGCAGTGCCCGCCGGCGTACAACCGCCGGCAACGGGCGCTAGAAAGCGCTGCGTCCGGTGAGTTCGCGGCCAACGCTCAGCTGGTGGATGGTTTCCGTGCCTTCATAGGTGATGACACTTTCCAGATTCAGCATATGGCGGATCGGGGCATATTCGGCGCTGATGCCGGCGCCACCGAGCATGTCGCGGCAATCACGCGCGATATCCAGCGCAGTGCGGCAGTTGTGCCATTTGGCCATCGACACCTGCACCGGCTTGAGTTCGCCACGATCCTTGAGGCGCCCAAGCTGCAGCGCGAGCATTTGGGCCGTGGTGATGCCGCGCGACATCTCGGCCAGGCGCACCTGGATGGCCTGATTCTGCGCCAGCGGGCGGCCGAACAGCTCGCGCGTGGCGGTGTAATCGATCAGCTGCGCGAGGCAGGCCTGCGCCGCGCCGATCACGCCCCAGGCGATGCCGTAGCGCGCCTGGGTCAGGCAGGAGAGCGGGCCTTTCAGGCCGCTGGCCGTTGGCAGTCGCTGTGATTCAGGTACGCGCACTTCGTCGAAAAACAGCGCGCCGGTGTGCGATGCGCGCAGTGAAAACTTGTTTTCGATTTCGGTGGCGGTAAAGCCGCGCGTGCCCTT
The DNA here is from genome assembly GCA_049694695.1 of Steroidobacteraceae bacterium. Taxonomy (GTDB): domain Bacteria; phylum Pseudomonadota; class Gammaproteobacteria; order Steroidobacterales; family Steroidobacteraceae; genus FEN-1191. The sequence goes on from JBAVRE010000111.1 coordinate 1,262, forward strand.
GTCGATGATGAAGCCGCGCACGCCCTCATCGGTATCGGCCCAGCAGATGCAGACATCGGCAATGGCGCCGTTGGTGATCCACATTTTCGAGCCGCTGATGATCCAGTCGCCGCCACTGCGGCGCGCATGGGTCTTCATGTTGCCCGGATCAGAGCCGCCGTGGGGCTCGGTCAGGCCAAAGCAGCCGATCAGCTCGCCGCGCGCCAGGCGCGGCAGATACTGCTGTTTCTGCGCCTCGCTGCCGAAGGCCCAGATCGGGTACATCACCAGTGAGGACTGCACCGAGACAAAACTGCGCAGCGCCGAATCGCCGCGCTCGAGTTCCTGGCAGATCAGGCCGCTGGAGATGGCGTTGAGACCCGCGCAGCCGTAGCCCTCGAGGCTGGCGCCGAGCAGCCCCAGCGACGCCAGCTCTGCCACCAGCTCGCGCGGAAAGCGATGCTGTTCGAAGCAGCCGCGAATGATGGGCAATACGCGGCTGTCGACAAAGCGCGCCACGCTCTCCTGCACCAGCTGCTCATCGCTGCTCAACTGGCCGCGCAGGTCGAAAAAATCGAGTGCATTCATGTCATGAGTCCGTTGCGGTCGACGCGCCGTTCAGTCGACGGGGAATTCTACGCCTTGCGCCAGTTGCGCGGCGGAGGAGTAATTTACCGTCTGTGTCTGGCGGCGCATATAGGCCTTCCAGGAATCACTGCCGGATTCACGGCCGCCGCCGGTTTCCTTCTCGCCACCAAAGGCGCCGCCGATTTCCGCGCCGCTCGGGCCGGTGTTGACATTGGCGATGCCGCAATCGCTGCCGGTGGCGGACAAAAAGGTTTCCGCTTCGCGCATATCGTTGGTGAAGATGGCCGAAGACAGGCCCTGGCGCACCGCATTCTGCATTTCGATGGCCTCGGCAAAGGATTCGTAGGGCGTCACATAGAGTATCGGCGCAAAGGTCTCCTCACTCATCACGGCAATGGTCGTCTCGGTTTCAACCAGTGCCGGACGCACATAGTAGCCGCCCGCCAGGCCGGCTGGCGTCAGGCGCTCACCGCCGATCACGCTCGCGCCCTGCTGGCGTGCGCTGGCCAGGGTGGCCTGCATGCGATCGAAGGCGGCGGCATCGATGAGCGGTCCAACCAGCGTGCCGGTCTCGAGCGGCGAGCCCACGGCGAGGCTGGCGTAGGATTTGCGCAGCATTTCCCGCAGGCGTGCGCACAGGCTCTGGTGCACAAACAGCCGGCGCAGCGTGGTGCAGCGCTGACCGGCCGTGCCCACCGCGGCGAACACCACGGCACGCAGGGTCAGATTCAGATCAGCCGTGGGCGTGACGATGGCCGCGTTATTGCCGCCCAATTCGAGCAGCGAGCGGCCAAAGCGGGCCGCCACGCGCGGGCCGAGCGCGCGACCCATCGCCGTGCTGCCCGTGGCGCTGATCAGCGGCAGCTGCGCGGAATCGGCCAGCTGTTCGCCGGCTTCGCGCCGACCAATGATCAACTGCGAAATGCCAGGCGTGGCAGCGGGAAACTCGGCAATGGTGGTCGTCAGCAGGCGGTGCAGCGCCAGCGCGCTCAGCGGTGTCTTTTCGGAAGGCTTCCAGATGACCGTATCGCCGCAGACCAGCGCCAGGGCGGCATTCCACGCCCACACCGCCATGGGAAAATTGAAGGCGCTGATCACGCCCACCGGACCCAGTGGCTGCCAGCGTTCGAGCAGGTGATGACCGGGACGCTCGGAGGCGATCGTCAAGCCGTAGATCTGCCGTGACAGGCCGACGGCAAAATCACAGATGTCGATGACTTCCTGTACCTCGCCGAGCCCCTCGCTCGGTATCTTGCCGGCTTCGAGTGAAATGAGTTTGCCCAGGGCCTGCTTGTTGTCGCGCACCCGCACTGCGAAGCGGCGCACCAGCTCGCCGCGCTGTGGCGCTGGTACGGCGCGCCAGCTCAGGAAAGCCGCGGCGGCCGCGTCGATTTTGGCCGCAATGGCGCTGCTGCTGTCCATCGGCACATGACTTAAAGTCGAGCCGTCAATCGGCGTGCGCACCTCGAGGCCAGCCCCGGCTGCCGGCGAGGAAGCTGGCACGCCAGCCTGCTGCAGAATTGCCTGGTAGTTCATGTGCGTGGGCCCTCCGTGGTGCCCGGTTGACGCATAGCGTAGATCTTGCCGAAACGGTTGGCGAGAAATTCGGCCAGCGGCACATCTTCCTGGCGTACAAAGCCGCGCTGCGGCAGCTTGCCCGCTGCCAGCAGATCGAGTACCGCACAGATGCCTGCGGCGGTGGTCAACTGGATGGCGCTGCGATCGACGCCATTGACGCGCTGACCGTAGACTTTGTTCGCGTAGGTTTCCTGCACCAGGCCGCCTTTCTTGATGCCGGTGACGGTGACGAACACGATGACGACATCCTGCAGGGTGGTAGGCAGGGCACGTTCCAGGATGTCCTTGAGGACGTCGCGTCGCTCACGCAGCCGCAGATCCTGCAGCAGCGCCTTCATGATGGCCGCATGCCCCGGATAACGGATGGTGCGATAGTTGAGATTGCGCACCCGGCCGCGCAGCGTTTCGCACAGCGTACCGACCCCGCCGGAAGTGTTGAAGGCTTCGTAGGTGACGCCGTCGAGCGAGAATTCCTCGCGCTCCTCGAGCGGCGGTGCATTGACCAGTTCGCCGTTGGATATTGCCTCGCACGGTTCGCAGTATTCGTTGATGACCCCGTCGGTGCTCCAGGTGAGATTGTAATTGAGGGCATTCGATGGGTACTGGGGCAGGGCGCCCACCCGCAGACGCACGTCCTGCAATGAATCGAAATCCTTTGCCAGATCGTAGCCGACGATGGTGATGAAGCCGGGCGCGAGCCCGCATTGCGGAATGAAAGCGGTAGTGGCCGTGGTCGCCAGCTGGCGCACGCGCCTGGTGTTGGCCACGTCTTCGGTGAGATCCAGATAGTGCACGCCGGCCATGGCGGCGGCCTCGGCGATCTTGCCGGTCACCTGGAAGGGCGCGGCGCTCAGCACGGCATAGCGGCCGCGCAGCGCTGCGGCAACCGCCTGCGGGTCGTTGACGTCGATCGCCAGGCGCTCCACCGGCACACCGACCTGCAGGCGCTCGAGCTGCTCGGTCGATTTGTCGATGACCGCCACCTGATAGTCGCCGCTATGGACCAGCAGGTCCGCGATCATCTGGCCGATCTTGCCGGCTCCTACTATTGCTACGCGTCGCATGTTGATTCCCTGTTGCCGATCGGTCGGCTGAAAACTGGCGCGTATCTTCGGCAATGGCACGACGAAAAGCAGCCCCGAAAACGTCAGCTTGACGAGCCCTTTCTGTCTTTTTGCCGTAAGATCTCGGCACTATGACGATAGACAGTATTGATCGGCGCATTATCGCCCTGTTGCGCGACAACGCCCGGGCCTCGACTGCGTACCTGGGCCGGCATCTGGGCCTGGCGCGCACCACGGTGCAGAGCCGCATCGAACGCCTGCTGAAACGACAGGTGATCGCCGGCTTCACGCTGCGCATGGGCGCGGAGCGTGAGCGCGGGCAGCTCACCGCTCATGTGATGATTACCGCCCTGCCCAAACTGCTGGCGCGCGTGGAAGCAACCCTGCGGGCACTGCCCGAAGTGCGCAAGCTCTATTCGGTCAGTGGCCAGCACGACTTTATCGCCGTGCTGGTGACCGATTCGGTGGGCGAAATGGACAAGATACTCGACCGCATCGGCGCGCTGGCGGGCGTTGACCGCACCGATTCGTCGATTGTGCTCTCGACCCGCATCGATCGCTGAGCCAATAACTTCAGGCTACGCGAGCGTGTGAAACACGCGCTGCACGTCATCGTCCTGCTCGAGCTGATCGATCAGCTCGAGCGCTTCGGCGGCCTGCGCCTCCGGCAGTTCGATGGGCGCAGTGCAGATGTATTCATGCTCGGCCGAGAGCGGCGTGATGCGGCGCGCTTCCAGCACTTCCTGCAGCCGGCCAAAATTGGCAAACTCGCAGCGCAGTACCAGCTGCGCTTCACCTTTTTCACCGGTGCTTTCGCCCATTTCTTCCAGGCCGTGATCGATCAGCTCGAGCTCGAGCTCGTCCTGGTCGATGCCGGCCGGATCGAGCCTGAACACGCCCATCTTCCTGAACTGAAAAGCCACGCTGCCGTTGGTGCCCAGGTTGCCGCCATGCTTGGTGATGATGTTGCGCACATGGGCGACGGTACGCGTCGGGTTGTCGGTGGCGGTTTCCACCAGCAGGGCCACGCCGTGCGGCGCATAGCCTTCGTAGAGCACCTCGAGGTAGTGGGTGGCATCGCGGCCGCTGGCGCGCTTGATGGCGGCCTCGACCTTGTCCTTGGGCATATTGACAGCGCGTGCATTCTGGATGATGCGGCGCAGGGTCGGGTTTGAGGCCGGGTCGGCACCCCCGGTCTTGACCGTCATGGCGATATCTTTGGCGACCCGCGCAAACTGCTTGGCCATGCGGTTCCAGCGCGCGAACATGGCATGTTTGCGAACTTCGAAGATGCGACCCATGATTGTCGGTGATCCTTTAGTCTTATGCTGTCGGCCTGGCTGCACCTGGGCGGTGCGAAGCTGTAGTGTATACGGGCCTGTGGAGGGTTGCGTAGCGTGAAAAATTTCATAGTCAAAGAGGGCGTGGCCATTGTCAGCGAGGTAGGCGCGGCGCTCAACGCCGACTATCTGGCCGAGGAAGTGCCGCTGGTCAGTGCACTGGCCAGGCAGGCGCGACTCGACGCGCCGGCGCGCGCGCGGGTCGCCGCTCGTGCCCTGCAACTGGTGGAAGCGGTGCGTACCGGCGCTGATGAGGCCGCCGGCATCGATGCCTTCCTGCAGACTTACGGTCTCGATTCGCAGGAAGGCGTGCTGCTGCTGTGCCTGGCCGAAGCGCTGCTGCGCATTCCGGATGACGCCACGGCCGATCGCCTGATCGCTGATCGCCTTGGCCGCGGCGATTGGCGCGCACATCTGAACGACTCCTCTTCGTTGTTCGTCAACGCCTCGACCTGGGGCCTGATGCTGACCGGCGCACTGCTGACCCCGGATGCCGCGCTCAGCCGCGATCCGCAGGGATGGTTTCGCGCCCTCGTAGGTCGCATCGGTGAGCCGGTGGCGCGTACCGCGCTGCGCCAGGCCATGCGCATTCTCAGTCAGCAGTTCATTTTTGGCACCGATCTGCATTCGGCGCTGGCCCGGGCGCACGGCGCGCAGGACGGAGTGCGCTATTCCTTCGATATGCTGGGCGAGGCGGCGATGAATACGCGCGATGCGCGTCATCATCTGGAGGCCTATCGCGATGCCGTAGCGCAGGTCGGGCGCGCGGCGCTGCAGACCGCACGGAACACAGCGCCGCAGGCGCTCCCGCTCGCGGCGCGCAACAGCGTCTCCGTCAAGCTCTCGGCGCTGCATCCGCGCTACGAACTCGCGCAGCGCGAGCGCGTGCACGCCGAATTGCTGCCGGCCATCGGCGCGCTGCTGGAGCAGGCGGAGCAGGCCGGCATCGGCCTGACCATCGATGCCGAGGAATGCGATCGCCTGGAATTGTCGCTGCAGCTATTCGAGCGCCTGCTGCTCATGCCGGCGGCCGCGCGCCCCGGTCAGCTGGGCCTGGCTGTGCAGGCCTATCAGAAGCGTTCCCTGCGGGTTATCGATTGGCTGGTAGGCCGGTTGCGCGCCGGTGGCCGTCAGATCACCCTGCGCCTGGTGAAAGGTGCGTACTGGGATACCGAGATCAAGCGTGCGCAGCAGGCCGGACTCCACAGCTACCCGGTGTTCACGCGCAAGCAGCATACCGATATTGCCTACCTGGCCTGCGCGCGCCGCCTGGCGGCCAGCCGCGATGTGATCAGCGCGCAGTTCGCCACCCACAATGCGCATACCGTGGCGTACGTGGCCGAGCTGTACGGCGCCGACACCGCCAACTGCGAATTTCAGCGACTGCATGGCATGGGCGAGGCCCTGTACGGCGCGGTGCGTGCGGGCGCCACCGGGGCGCCGCATGCCTGCCGGGTGTACGCGCCGGTCGGCCCGCAATCGGAACTGCTCCCCTATCTGGTGCGCCGGCTGCTGGAGAACGGCGCCAATACTTCCTTCGTGCATCGCGCTGGCGATCGCGCGCAGGCGGGCGCCGATGTGGTGCGCGACCCCACCGATGCGGTGGCTACCAGTGAGGCAGGGAACGCCGCTGTCGCGGCGTTCAGCACTACGCTGCCCGAACCGCCGTTCATGTTTGGCGCCGAGCGGCGCAATTCGCCCGGGATCAACCTGTACGACAGCGTGGTACTGGCGGAGCTGGCGCGCGAATGCGCAGCCGCGAGCCGTAGCGAGTGGCTGGCGCGACCGCTGATTGGCGGCCAGGCCACCAGCGGCGCCACCATGGCGATCGCCAACCCAGCCGATCACGGCGATGTGCTGGGCGAATGCGTGACTGCCACGGTGCCGCAGGTGCAGCAGGCGGCCGAGATCGCAGCGGCCAGCTGGCAGGAATGGGATGCCGCCGGCGGAGCTGAGCGCGCCGTGGTGCTGGAGCGCGCTGCCGATCTGTTTGAACGCGAACGTGCCGGTCTGCTGGCGCGCTGCGTGCGCGAGGCGGGCAAGACCATGGCCGACAGTGTGTCCGAGTGGCGCGAAGCGATCGATTTCCTGCGCTACTACGCTGCCCAGGCGCGCAGCGAGTTTAGCCACGAACTTGTGTTGCCCGGGCCGGCCGGCGAGGCCAACAGCTTGCGGCTGCGAGCGCGCGGCGTGTTCGGCTGCATCAGTCCGTGGAATTTTCCGCTGGCCATTTTCACTGGCCAGGTGGCCGCTGCACTGGCCGCTGGCAACAGTGTGCTGGCAAAGCCCGCGGAGCAGACGCCGCTTACTGCTGCTTACGCCACGGCATTGTTGCATCAGGCCGGAGTGCCGGCGAACGTGTTGCAGCTGTTGCCGGGCGACGGCGCAGTCGGCGCCGCGATCACCGGCCTTGAGCGCCTCGCGGGCGTGGCCTTTACCGGCTCCAGCGAAACAGCGCAGCTGATAGCGCGCAGCCTGGCGGCGCGCACTGGCGCCCTTGGCATGCTGATCGCCGAGACCGGCGGCCAGAACGCGCTGATCGCCGACAGTTCCGCACTGGTGGAGCAGGTAGTGCAGGATCTGCTCGCCTCTTCGTTCAACAGTGCCGGCCAGCGCTGCTCCGCGGTACGGGTGCTGTACGTGCAGGAAGAACTGGCGCCGCGCCTGATCGAAGCGTTGTGTGGCGCCATGGACGAGATGGTGCTGGGCGATCCGGCGCTGCTGAGCACCGACATCGGACCGGTGATCGATGCCCAGGCGCTCGCCGCCCTGGAGCTGCACGCGCGGCGCCTGGGAGCCGCAGGGCAGGTGCTGCATCGCGGACCCAGTGCTGCCAGCGGACTGGCAGGATGCTATTTTGCCCCGCTGCTGGCCGAAATATCCGGCATCGCCGAACTGGAAGGCGAGGTGTTCGGGCCGGTGCTGCATCTGGTGCGTTTCCGCGCCAGCGACATCGGCCGCGTGGTCGATGACATCAACGCCACGGGTTTCGGCCTCACCCTGGGCGTGCACACGCGCATTGAAACCCGCGCACTGCAGATCGCGCAGCGCGCGCGGGTCGGCAATGTCTATATCAATCGCAACACCATCGGAGCGGTGGTCGGCGTGCAACCCTTTGGCGGCTGCAATCGCTCCGGCACCGGGCCCAAGGCCGGTGGTCCGCATTACCTGCCGCGCTTTGCCACCGAACAGTGCCTGACCGTGAATACCGCTGCGGTCGGTGGCAACGCCGCGTTGCTGAGCCAGGGCTGAGCCGGCGCGTGCCGGCCGGCGCACTTCAGGCGCTGTGCAGCACGCGCGTGATGAGTGTTTCGGTGAGCGGCCGTTCCAGCTTGAGTTTTTCAAGCAGTACCCGGCAATGACGGGCGCTGACCGGTCGGCTGAAGAAATAGCCCTGCGCGTAGTCGCAACCGCGGACCTGCAGCAATTGCGCCTGTAGTTGCGTCTCCACGCCTTCGGCGACGACGCTCATGTTGAGTTTGCGCGCCATGTCGATGACCGCATCGATGATCGGGGTGCGCGCGGCATTCTTGCCGAGGTCGTTGATGAAACTGCGGTCAATCTTGATCGAGTCGACCGGCAGGCGCGCCAGGTAACTCAAACCCGAATAGCCGGTGCCGAAATCATCGATCAGCACCTGCGAACCGAGCGCCCGCAGGGTTTGCAGCGTACCGACCAGGCCGTCTGGATCTTTGAGCAGCGCGGTTTCAGTGATTTCGAAATGCAACCAGCGTGGATCAACCTGGTGCTCGGCCGTCAACTGCAGCACCGAGGAGCAGAAGTCAGACTGCTCGAGCTGCACCGGCGAGATGTTGACGGCAATCGGCACCACCGGCACGTCGGCATCCTGCCAGGCACGCAGTTGCTGCAGAACGATACGCAGTGCCTGCAGACCCAGTTCGACCGTCAGACCGCTGCTGTCAGCCACCGGTATGAACTGGCTCGGCGGCACCTGGCCCAGGTCCGGATGGCGCCAGCGCATCAGTGCTTCCAGCGATGAGACGCGGCCGGATTTCATGTCAATGACGGGTTGGTACTCCATCGTGAACTGGTTGGTGCCGATACTGCGCCGCAGCGCCTGTTCCATCGCCACGCTTTCGCTGACGCGCACCAGCATGTCGGGCGAGAACAGGCGATGACAGCGTCGCCCGGCAGCCTTGGCCTGATAGAGCGCGATGTCGGCGTGCTTCAGCAGTGATTCCATGTCGAGGCCATCATTGGGAAAGAGCGCCACGCCGAGGCTGGCCGATACCTCGTGCGGCATGGTTTCCAGGCTGAGCGGCGCGCGTATCGCCGTCTGCAGCCGCTGCGCCAGCGCATCTACTGCCGCCACGTCGGGCAGCAAGCCCGCGATGATGACGAATTCATCGCCGCCCATGCGAATCACCACGTCTTGCGCGGCCACCGTGGCGCGCAGTCGCTTGGCGACAATCTGCAGCAGCACATCGCCGGCGCCATGGCCGCACGAGTCATTGATGTTCTTGAAGTGATCGATGTCCAGGTAGATCAGGGCCAGCAGGCGCTCGGAAAGGGCAGCATGCCGCAGCGCCCGCGGCAGGCGTGCGCGCAGGTACAGCCGGTTGGGCAGTCCGGTGAGCGCATCGTGCTGCGCAATGTGCACCAGCTTCTTGTGGCTGGCCTGCTGCTGTCGCTGTGCTTCGCGTCGGTGACTGACGTCGCGGCCCACCAGGCACCACAGGCTGCGCTGCGCGTCGGTTATGCGGGTGATGGCGACTTCCGCATCAGTGGTGCCGCCCCCCTGGCTGCACATGCGTGATTCGAGCACCAGGCGTGCGCCGCCGTCGCGCGCTGCCTGCTCGAACGCAGCGGCGGTCAGATCCGGGTACAGGTCGTAGATTGTGCGCGTGCGGATCGCCTCGAGCGTGCAGTCCATGGCACGCAGCACCGCTTCGTTGGCCTCGACAATGCGTCCGCCTTCCGGTTCGACCAGCGTGATCGCCTCATGGAGTTGCGCAGCAATACGCGTGAAGCGCTGCTCGGCTGCTTCGGTGGCGGCAAAACTGCGCTGCAGGCGTATTGCCAGCCACAGCACCCAGCCGCTGCCGACCAGCAATAGCAGGGCAATGCTGCCGAGCATCAGGCTTGTGGTGCGCAGTCCGAGCCGATAGATGCTGCGCGCCACATCACTGCTGAACAATACCGCCGGACGGCCATCGAGGTCGCGGGCCAGTGCATAGGCGGTCGCCCTTTCACTGCTGGTGTTCAACACCATGGTGTTGCCTGCGCCGCGATCATCGATCCAGCGACGCACGGCCGCCGGCAGACCTTCGCCCACGGCGCTGG
>JBAVRE010000112.1:0-7676 GCA_049694695.1 Steroidobacteraceae bacterium
TCTTCGACGCGCTGCAGGATGCGATTGGCCTCTTTCTCGGTTATGGCTGCCGGCTTGTCGCTGGTGCCACCGATGAAACCGAGCACCTTGGGCACATCGCGCACCAGATGCCAGGTGGTCTCATCCATTTCCATCTGCACCAGCACATAGCCAGGGTAAAACTTGCGCTCACTGCGGCGCTTCTGGCCGTCGCGCATTTCCACGACCTCTTCGGTCGGCACCAGCACTTCGCCGAACTTGGCCTCCTGCCCGTCGCGCTTGATGCGCTCCTTGAGCGCCTCGGCCACACGGTGTTCGAAGTTCGAATAGGCGTGCACTACATACCATCGAAGCGCCACGATCAGCCTCCCTGGCCGGTCAGCAGTTTGGTGACCCACGCCAATATGGCGTCGAGCAACCAGAAAAACAGGCCCGCCACGGTGACGAACAGGAACACGGCCAGTGTGGTTTGCAGGGTTTCCTGCCGGCTTGGCCATACCACTTTGCGCAGTTCCACCCGCGAGTCGAGTGCGAACTGCCAGCTGCGACGACCCATCGGCGAAGCGGCAAATACCGCCAGGCCCGCGACCAGACCCAGGCCAGCGGCGCTCCAGCGCTGCCAGTCGGGACGCGCGTCCATGAGGTAGTAGCCAGCAATGCCGGCAATCACCAGGGCGACTGCCAGAGCGATGGTCACGAGCCCAACGGCGCCCGCGCCAGCATTTTGTTCCTGAGCCTGTTCGTTCATTACATCCGCCGTTTCCCGAAGTGCGCTCCCCTTGCAGGGGAGCTGGCAGGCCAGGAGGGAATCGAACCCCCAACCTGCGGTTTTGGAGACCGCCGCTCTGCCAATTGAGCTACTGGCCTATGTTTGCTGGCGGGCGGCGGCGGCCATGAGTGTGTGCAGGTGTTTCAAGTCGCTCCCCGACACTCGCTTGGTTGAAACACCTGCACACACTCATGGCCGCCGCCACACGTCATCATCTCGTCAAAGTACTTACTTCAGGATTTTGGACACTACTCCGGCACCGACCGTGCGCCCACCCTCGCGGATGGCGAAACGCAGGCCCTCTTCCATCGCGATCGGTGCGATCAGATCGACGTTCATCTTGATGTTGTCCCCCGGCATCACCATCTCGGTGTTGGCCGGCAACTCGATCAGGCCCGTTACATCCGTGGTGCGAAAGTAAAACTGCGGACGGTACCCCTTGAAAAACGGCGTGTGCCGCCCGCCCTCTTCCTTGGTCAGTACGTACACTTCGCACTCAAACTGCGTGTGCGGGGTGATTGAGCCGGGCTTGGCCAGAACCTGGCCGCGCTCCACTTCCTCGCGCTTCGTGCCGCGCAAGAGCACGCCCACGTTGTCCCCGGCGCGGCCCTCGTCCAAGAGCTTCCTGAACATCTCCACGCCCGTGCAAATCGTCTTCTGCGTGTCCTTGAGGCCAATGATCTCGATCTCATCGTTCACCTTGACGATGCCGCGCTCAATGCGTCCGGTCACCACCGTGCCGCGACCAGAGATGGAAAACACGTCTTCCACCGGCATCAGAAACGGCTTCTCGATCTCGCGCTTGGGGATCGGGATGTACCGATCCATCTCCGCCACCAGCTTGATCACCGAGGGCACCCCGATCTCGCTCGTGTCCCCTTCCAGCGCCTTGAGCGCACTGCCAATGATGATCGGGGTCTGCTCGCCGGGAAACTTGTAGAGCGTGAGCAGCTCACGCACTTCCATCTCCACCAGCTCCAGCAGCTCCTTGTCATCGACCATGTCGGCCTTGTTCATGTACACCACCATGCTCGGCACGCCCACCTGGCGGGCCAGCAGAATGTGCTCGCGCGTCTGGGGCATCGGGCCATCGGCCGCAGAAACCACCAGAATCGCCCCGTCCATCTGCGCCGCGCCCGTGATCATGTTCTTCACGTAATCCGCGTGCCCAGGGCAGTCCACGTGCGCGTAGTGCCGCTCCTTGCTCTGGTACTCCACGTGCGCCGTGGAAATCGTAATGCCGCGCGCCTTCTCCTCCGGTGCCTTGTCAATCTGGTCGTACGCCATGAACGTCCCGCCATAGGTCTCGGCCATCACCTTGGTCAGCGCCGCCGTCAGCGTCGTCTTGCCATGGTCAACGTGGCCGATCGTGCCAACGTTTACGTGCGGCTTGTTTCTCTCAAACTTCTCTTTAGACATGTCATGGCCTCCGGCCAACAGTTAACGGGCAGCGCCTGCGGCGCAGCCCGTCCATTTAAAAAACCTAATTCAACACATCCGGCCCACATCTGGAGCCCACGACCGGGATCGAACCGGTGACCTCGTCCTTACCAAGGACGTGCTCTACCAACTGAGCTACGTGGGCAGATCCCTCGTCAGCTGGAGCGGGTAGTGGGAATCGAACCCACGTCATCAGCTTGGAAGGCTGAGGTTCTACCATTGAACTACACCCGCCAATGGCGCTACCCGATCACACATAATCACTCTGCCCGTCCGTTCGCCGCCCACGACCTCAATGGTGGAGGGGGTAGGATTCGAACCTACGAAGGCGTAAGCCGGCAGATTTACAGTCTGCTCCCGTTGGCCGCTTGGGTACCCCTCCCAAGAAAAAACGAGCCGCGTATTCTGATTTCGCGACCGCAGTGTGTCAATGCAGATTCCGGGCCAAACCGGAGTTTATTTCACGGTGAGGTTGGCGGCTTCAGTGGCCGTGGCTATTGAGGTAACCATCGACCGAGGCGCGCACGGCCGGGGCCAGCTCGGGCGCCGTGGCGAAATCAAGATCAATCTGGCCCAGATCATCGAGCAGAGCCCGGATCTCCAGGGACTGGGACTTTCCCTGATACTGCACGGTGAACTGCCAGGCCCGGGGCTGGTCTGCCTTGAGGCTGTCGATATCGAGGGCCACCCGATCGGCGGCCCCGCGATCAAAGCCGGCCGCGAAGAGGTGAGCCACCTGGCGCAGTACCGCCGAGGCATACTTGACATCAAAGCTGGTGGTTACACGCACCGAGTCTCCGGCATGAGCAGATGTCGTCATATATAGCGACAATAGCCCCACAATCACCACCAATGGCAACATGATGGGCGCTGATCGAGCCTTTCTGTGCATTTTCGGGGTCTCCATACACCTTATTATAGCAGCTCGGCCTCCGCCCCGGACAACAGGCGCCAACCGCCGGGACGCAGGTCATCGGGCAGGCTGACCCTTCCATAACGCAGCCGCGCCAGCCGACTGACCTCAAAGCCCAGCTCTTCCCACAGGCGGCGCACCTCGCGGTTGCGGCCCTCCTTCAGGGTTACCCTGAACCAGCTATGACTTTCACTGTGGCCGCCCGGTTCAATGGTGTCAAAACGCGCCAGACCGTCCTCGAGCACGACGCCGGCGCGCGCGCGCCTGAGTATTTCCGCCCCCGGCAGCCCATGCACCCGAACCAGATATTCGCGCTCCACTTCGGACGAGGGATGCATCAGCCGGTGCGCCAGGGCACCATCATTGGTAAACAGCAGCAGTCCCGTCGTATTCACATCCAGCCGACCAATGACCACCCAGCGCCCGGCCGCGGGGACCGGCAGGCGGTCAAATACCGTAGGTCGTCCGGCCGGATCACGGCGCGTGGTCACCTCACCCATCGGCTTGTGATAGATGAGCACCTGACGTCTGCCTGGCGCACTCAAGGTCAACGGCTGGTCGTCCAGCCTCAGTTCATCGGCAGCAGTGGCCCGGTCGCCCAGCTGGGCGATTCGTCCGCCGATCTTGATACGGCCAGCGCGGATCCACTGTTCAATTTCGCGGCGCGAACCCAACCCGGCCGTGGCCAGCAGTTTCTGCAGGCGCTCGCTCATGGCGACGACATCAGCGCGCGGGCAGCGAAATCTTGCGAAACAGCTCGGTCTGCCCTTCGCCGTCACGCGCCTCGATGGCGCGATCGACGAGCCGCCGCGTGAGATGCGGACCGAACAGCTGCATGAAGTCGTAGGCAAAATTGCGCAGCAGCGTGCCGCGCCTGAAACCCACCCAGGTGGTGTGAATCGGGAACAGATGCGAGGCATCGACGACCGTGAGATCGGCGTCATGGGCGGCTTCGATCGCCACGCTGGCGACGATGCCCACGCCGAGTCCCAGGCGCACGTAGGTCTTGATCACATCCGAATCGCGCGCGGTGAGCGCCACCTTGGGCACCAGGCCCTCGCGCGCAAAAACCGTGTGCAGCGACGAGGCGCCGGAAAAACTGAACACGTAAGTGACCAGCGGATATTTCGCCAGCTCCTTGAGAGTCAGTTTTTCAATGCTGGCCAGTGGATGCCTGCGCGGCACGATCACCTGGCGATGCCAGCGATACACCGGCAGCAGCACCAGGCCGGGAAACAGGCCATCGGAGCCTGTGGCAATCGCCAGTTGCACCCGATCGGTCGCGACCATTTCAGCGATCTGCTCGGATGTGCCCTGGTGCAGGTGCAATTCGACCTCGGGGTAGCGCTCGCGAAACGCCTGGACCACGGGCGGCAACACGTAGCGCGCCTGGGTATGCGTGGTAGCGATGGCCAGGGTACCGCGGCTATCGTGATTCAGATCGGCGGCGACCGCCTTGAGGCTGTCGATTTCGGCCAGGGCTCGCGTGGCATATTCGAGCACCCTGGCCCCCTGCGGGGTGATGCGCGAAAACGCCCGGCCCTCGCGCACGAACAGGTCAAAACCCAGTTCGCGCTCCAGCGCCTTGAGGGCACGGCTGATGGCCGGCTGCGAAGTGCCCAGCGCCGCCGCGGCCTGGGTGACCGAGAGGCCATGGCGCGCGATCGCCACGGCATATTGCAGTTGGTGAAAGTTCATCCCGTCTTGCCGGTGACAACGCGGATTGCAGCGTTGATAGCCTCATTATAACAACGCGTTATCAGTGAATGGCCTTTTATTTATCGCCAGACTGAAACGCCGGTATTACAGTGCCACCATGATTTACGACAACATCCTCGGGACCATAGGCCGCACGCCGGTCGTGCGCATCAATCGTCTGGCGCCAAAAGGCACGACGATCTACGTGAAGTGCGAGTTCTTCAACCCGCTCTCTTCCGTGAAAGACCGCCTGGCCGCGGGCATCATCGAGGATGCCGAGCGGCGCGGCGAACTCAAACCCGGCCAGACGGTGGTGGAGGCGACCTCGGGCAACACCGGCATTGCCCTGGCCATGGTGTGCGCGGTCAAGGGCTATCCCTTCGTGGCCGTAATGGTCGAGACCTTTTCGGTCGAGCGCCGCAAGATCATGCGCATGCTCGGCGCCAAGGTCATTTTGACGCCGGCCGCGGAGCGTGGCTCGGGCATGGTGAGAAAGGCGGCCGAACTGGCACAGAAGAACGGCTGGTTCCTGGCGCGTCAATTCGAAAACCTTGCGAATCCGGCCTATCACCGCAGCACTACGGGGCCGGAGATCGTCTCCGACTTCGTCGGACGGCGGCTCGATTACTTCGTCACCGGCTGGGGCACGGGCGGCACGCTCACCGGCGCCGGTGAAGTCATCCGCCTGGCGCGACCCGACGTGCGCATAATTACCACCGAACCTGAGGGCGCGGCGCTGCTGTCGGGCAAGCCTTTTTCGCCGCACAAGATTCAGGGCTGGACGCCCGATTTCATACCGGCCGTGCTCAATCGCAATGTGGCTGAGCGGATTGTGACGGTAACGGACGCGGAAGCGATCGAGGCCGCGCGGGAACTGGCGCGACAGGAAGGGATCTTCTGCGGCATCTCTTCCGGTGGCAACTTTGCCGCCGCAGCCAAGGTGGCCCGCGAGTCAGAGCCGGGCACGGTATTGCTGACCATGCTGGCGGATACCGCCGAGCGCTACCTGTCCACACCGTTGTTCGAGGGCATTCCTGATGGCTCGGACGCGGAAATCTGAGGCACGCGCCATCGAGACGCCGCGGCCGACGAGCGTGTCTGCTGCGTTGAGCGTGCCGCTGCCCGATCCGTTTCACATGCATCGTGGCGGCACGCTGCACGGCGCACGCATTGCCTATGAAAGCTGGGGCCAGCTGAACGCCGCGCGCGACAACGCCATCATCCTGTTTACGGGTCTCTCGCCCTCGGCGCATGCGGCCGCGACGGCGGCCGACCCGAGCCCGGGCTGGTGGCAGCGCATGATCGGGCCGACGCTGGCAATCGACACCCAGCGCTACTTTGTCATGTGCATCAATTCACTGGGCAGCTGCTTCGGTTCAACGGGCCCGGGTTCGATTGACCCTGCCACGGGCGAGCGTTATCGCCTCAGTTTTCCGGAGCTGGCGGTTGAGGACATCGCGCGCGGCGGCTATGAAGCCATGCGCGCCGTGGGAATAGAGCGCGCTGCGGTGGTGATGGGCGCTTCGCTCGGCGGCTCGGTGGTCACGGCCTTCGCCGCGCTGTATCCGCAGGGCGCGCGCCGCCTGGTGAGCATTTCGGGTTCCGCGGCGGCCTCTCCCTTTGCCATCGCGCTGCGCTCGGTGCAACGCGAAGCGATCCTGCGTGACCCGGACTGGCAGGGCGGCAACTACGCCCCCGATCACCCGCCGCGCAATGGCATGCGCCTGGCGCGCAAGCTTGGCACCATTACCTATCGCTCGGCCACCGAGTGGCGGCAACGCTTCGGGCGCGAAACCATCGCCGGCAATGCGCTGCGCGCCAGCCCGTTTGCGCCACGCTTCGCGGTCGAAGGCTATCTGGAGGCACAGGCCGAACGCTTCACGCGTATCTTTGACGCCAATTGCTATCTCTATCTGTCGCGCGCCATGGACCGCTTTGACCTCGCCGAGCATGGCGGCTCGAATCGTGCTGCGCTTACCGGCAGCGGACTCGAGAGTGCACTGGTGATCGGCGTGGAAAGCGACCTTCTGTATCCCATTCACGAGCAGGCCGGGATCGCCGAGGCCCTGGAACAGGCCGGCATCGCCACGTGCTTTGCACGCCTGCCCTCGCTCGAGGGACATGACGCCTTTCTGGTGGACATCGCGCGTTTCGACGCGACGCTGCGCGCCTTTCTGGCCTGACGCTGGCCGGCGCCAAGCCGGCGGCCGACATTTCCCGCGCGCTCCGCTGAGCGTGATCTGGCTCACAGTACCGATAATTTCATCGTACTGTCACGGTTAGTCTCTTGCACTGCATACAGTTTGTAGTACCATATCGTTCGTAGAACAAACCATTTGTTGTTCTGCCTTTGTGGAACAGACTTAAGGAGCACGAGCATGAGCGAACTGAACTTCAAACCCGCCAGCGGCGCGAGCCTGGCCGGTGACAAGACGGTTGCCGTGCCGGCACTCGATGCCGGCGCGTCGATCGCCAGCACGTCCCGTTCAAACGGCCTGGGCCGCCCGCAGCGTCGGCGATTGAATGCCACGCGCCTGCAGTTTGAGGACAGCGGCTTCCGGTTGTTTCGGGTCTATTGATCCGAGCGGCACACCAAAGCAGCGTGCGCGGGGCAGATTCGCGCCGCACACGCTGCGTCTATCAGCGCCAACAGGTGCTGGCGGGCGGAGTACGCGTGGCGTTCTGATCGATCGCCAGGGTTGGGCAGTCGGTGTCCTTCAGCTGCGCCCCGGTGGCGGCTGCCTGCACCCGGTAAGTCGCGGGCGCCGCAGCGATAAAACTGATGGTGTAGTTACCACCGGGGGTTAGGCCCGCGGCGTCAATCTGAATTCCCAGCCCCGCTGGCGGCGCGGCCACCAGCGTCGCGACATCCTGCGC
>JBAVRE010000113.1:0-5961 GCA_049694695.1 Steroidobacteraceae bacterium
GCCCGTCGCGATGCGCTGGTGGCGCGCGAAGGCTTCAAGACCTACTCGCACCATGAATAGCGCACCACGGATCACGGGCGCCAGGTAGCCACCCATGGACAGGCAGACACGCATCTACGTGGCCGGACACCACGGCCTGGTGGGCAGCGCCATCGTTCGCTGCCTGCAGGCGCAGGGCTACGCGCAGCTGCTGCTGGCCGATCATGCGCAGCTCGATCTCACCCGTCAGAGCGCGGTCGAAACCTGGTTTGCCGCGCAGCGCCCGGAAGTCGTCATCCTCGCGGCGGCGCGGGTCGGCGGCATCCAGGCCAACGAGCGCTACGCTGCGGAATTCCTGCGTGACAACCTGGCGATCCAGACCAATGTCATCGACGCCGCCTACCGTCACGGCACACGCAAGCTCACGTTTCTCGGCTCAAGCTGCATCTATCCCAAGCTCGCACCGCAACCCATCAACGAAGACTGCCTGCTGACCGGCCCGCTTGAGCCTACCAATGAGTGGTACGCAATCGCCAAGATCGCCGGCATCAAGATGTGCCAGGCCTATCGCCGGCAGTATGGTTTCGACGCCATTGCGTTGATGCCGACCAATCTGTACGGACCGGGCGACAACTTCAGCCTGGAAAACTCGCATGTGCTGCCGGCGCTCATCCGGAAATTTCATGAGGCGAAGCGAAGCGGCCAGCCGCAGGTGCCAGTCTGGGGCACGGGCACGCCGCGACGGGAATTTCTCCATGTCGACGATCTTGCCGACGCGGTCGTGTTTCTGACCGAACGCTATTCCGACGCGCAGTGGCTCAATGTGGGTGTGGGCGCCGATGTCAGCATCGCCGAACTGGCGGCTCTGATCGGTCGGGTCGTGGGCTACACCGGTACGCTGCAGTTCGATACCTCGAAACCCGACGGCACGCCGCGCAAGCTGCTCGATGTGAGTCGCCTGCATGCTCTGGGCTGGAGCGCCCGCACCGGACTCGAACCGGGCATTCGGGCCACCTATGAGTGGTTCTGCAGCCATGAGCGCGAGCTGCGCCGCTGACTGCACTTCGCGCCGCCAGCACCACGTTACCGGCACCATGAAACTCTACGGCTCCGACGACCAGGAACTGATGCGCGTCACCAGCCTGGCACGCGACGGCAACAATCTCCTCATCAAGGGCAAGATCTTCGGCAGCATGCCGTTGACGGCCAGACTCAAGCCTGAGGAAGTGCGTGCGGCCCTGAAATTGATGGACTTCAGAACCGTGCTGTTCCTGTTGACGATGATCTTTCGCAAGACCAGGAGCTGAATGGGCTGGCGCGCGGCTGGCGCCGGGCGACTACTCGAAGCCGCGCACGCGTTTGTTGCGCAGACTCTCCCTGGCCCGCTGCAAGCGTACCAGCAGCTCAGGCCCTTGCCGCAGCGCCACGCCCACTGCCAGCACGTCGACGACCGCAAGTTGCGCCAGGCGCGTGGTCATCGGTGTGTAGATATCCGTGTCTTCATCCACGAGCATTTCCAGCGCCACGCTGCAACGGGCAGCGAGCGGCGAACCCAGGGCGGTCACACCGATGACCGCGGCGCCGGATTCACGCGCCAGATCGACACTCGAGAGCAGGTCGACGGTGCGGCCACTGGCCGAAAAGGCCACCACCACATCGCCGGGGCGCAGCATGGTGGCCGCCATGCCGTGCACGTGCGCGTCGGAATAGGCAGCCGATGGCAGTCCCAGACGGAAAAACTTGTGCTGTGCGTCGGCAGCGACTATGCCGGAACTGCCCAGGCCATAGCATTCAACGCGCCGTGCGTTGCCGAGCAGATCGATGGCAACTTCGAGCCTGAGCGGATCGAGCTGGCTGCGCACCTGCAGCAATGTGCTGGCCGCCTTGCCAAAAACCTTGGCGGCCATGTCGGCCACCGAATCATCGGCGCGCACATCGGCGTGCACAAAATGCGGACTGCTGGCCAGGCTCTGCGCCATGCGCATCTTGAAATCGGCAAAGCCGCTGCAGCCAAGCGAGCGACAGCAACGGATCACAGTGGGTTCACTGACCTGCGCCTGCCGCGCCACTGCCGCCAGCGACAGGGTCAACACTTCGTGCGGATGTTCGAGCACCATGTCCGCGACGCGCCGCTCGGCGGCTGGCAGCGCTTCGCGCGCGCTGGCCAGAAACTTCAGCCAGCCGGACACCAGTACACCTCCACCGGCACCTGTTCTTGCCGCAGGATGGCGCGAATCGGCATCTCGCTCTCGGGACCGCTGGCGCAGGCCTGTTCATACACCTGCCATTTCGGTGCGCCGACAATCTGCAGGCAGATGCGCCGTGAATCCAGGAGCGCGGCGAGATTGAGACTCAGGCGCGTAAACGGCGCGGCCAGCGGCCGCACGCCTATGCAGGCAGGCGCGGCGCTGGCATCGAGTCCAGCCGCCAGTTCGGCGCTGCCGGGAAACAGCGAAGCCGTGTGCCCGTCGTCGCCCATGCCCAGCAGCACAACATCAAAGGGCCTGGGCATGGCGGCAATCAACTGCCAGGCGTGGTGGGCGCCGAGATAAGGACTTTCGGCTTCATTCTTCATGCCGATCAGGCGTGCGGCAGCGGCCGCGTCGCGCAGCAACTCGGCGCGCACCAGTCGCTCGTTGCTGGCCGGATGATCAAAACCCACCCAGCGCTCATCGGCGAGTGTGATCTGCACGCGCGACCAGTCCAGCGACTTGCTCGCCAGACGCGCAAACATGGCGGCCGGTGTGCGCCCGCCCGAGACTACCAGGCTCGCGGCCCCGCGACGCTGCAGCGCGAGCCTGAGATCCTCCGCCACGCTCTGGGCCAGCGATTCGGCCTGCGCAGCGACGTTCGCGTCGCGGTGCTCAGAGTTCATCGCGCCACGCATAGCCGTCGCGACCGATCAGCGCCGTTGAAGCCGCCGGCCCCCAACTGCCGGCCGCATAGGTCTTGGGCGGGTTGCCCGTTTGCGCCCAGCCGGCACGGATCGGATCGATCCAGCTCCAGGCACAGTCGAGTTCATCGCGGCGCATGAACAGCGTGAGATTGCCTTTGACGACATCCATCAACAGGCGCTCGTAGGCCGAGAGCGGGCGTTCCTTGAAGCTCTCAGCCAGATCGAGCGCCAGGCTCACGGGGCGCAGGCGCATGGCATCGCCCGGCGCCTTCGCCATGATGGTCAGCGTGACGCTCTCGTCAGGCTGCAGGCGAATGACCAGCTGATTGGGCGAGTCCTGGGTGCGACTTTGAAAGATTGACAGCGGTACATCGTCAAAAGTGATGGCAATCTCGGCCATCTGCTGCTGCAGGCGCTTGCCGGTGCGCAGGTAGAAGGGCACTCCCGCCCAACGCCAGTTGTCGATTTCGGCTTTGATAGCCACAAAGGTTTCGGTGCTGCTGCCGGCCGGGACACCAGGCTCATCGGCATAGCCCACCACGTTCTTGCCATTGATGCTGCCAGCCCGGTACTGAGCACGCACTGTCTTCAGCTCGACGTTATCCGCGTTGATCGGGCGCAGGGCGCGCAGCACCTTCAGCTTCTCGTCGCGCACCGTATCCGCGTCGCTGTTGGCCGGCGGCTCCATTGCCATGATGCACAGCAACTGCAGCATATGATTCTGCATCATGTCGCGCAGCGCGCCGGTGGCATCGTAGAACTTCGCGCGCCCTTCCACGCCCAGCTGCTCGCCGACCGTGATCTGCACGTGGCGAATGCGCCCGCGCCGCCACAGCGGCTCGAACAGGGCATTACCAAAGCGCAGCGCCAGCAGATTCTGCACCGGCTCTTTGCCCAGGTAGTGATCGATGCGATAGATCTGCGCCTCGCTGAAACTCTTGCCGATCTCTTCGTTGATGCGCGCCGCCGACAACCGGTCGGTGCCCAGGGGCTTCTCCAGCACGACGCGCGCCTGCGGTGTGACAACGTTAGCGGCTGCCATGTGGGCGCCCATGGTGGTGTAGAAGGTCGGCGCCATCGACAGAAACCACACCCGCACCTGTGCGTCGCGATCAGCGATGCGGATCTTGAGGGCTCGATAGTCTTCAAGGCGCGTCGCGTCGACCTGCTGGTAATCAAGGCAGGTTGCAAATTCAAGCCAGCGCGCTTCGTTGAACTCCATGCCATTGAGATGCGCACGACATTGCTCCGCAGCGCGCGCAATGTAGTCCTCGCGCGAGATTGCGCTGCTGGCGGCGGCAAGAATATGTGCCCGGGCATCGAACTGACCGGCTACGAAACGCTGAAATAGCGCCGGGATGAGCTTGCGCATGGCCAGATCACCGGTACCGCCAAACAGGATGATCTGGAAGGGGTCTAACACCTGCACGGTTTACCTCCGCCCTTTTGAAGTGTAGCCAGGCATGTAGTTAAACTACTATACGCTTGGCAAGATAGTAATTGAAATAAGTTTTGTCTAGATATTTTATGTAGTTGAGTGCTATTTGACATTATGGTAAACCGGACTTGCCAAAAAACATTCCCGGAGTTTTACTACGTCCCTTGAACAAGCCACCCCCATTGAGCCCGGTCCTGCGCAGCGTCACGGAGCGCATCCGCGAGCGCAGCGCGTCCACACGCGCAGCTTACCTCGAACGCACCCGTGCGGCCGGCCGCGATGGCACGACGCGCGCGCAGTTGAGCTGCACGAATCTGGCCCATGGCTTTGCGGCCTCAGGCCCAGCCGACAAAGCGGCCCTGCGGGCCCTGCGCTGGCCCAACATCGCCATCATCAGCGCCTACAACGACATGCTCTCGGCGCATCAACCCTTCGAGCGCTATCCGGCGCTGATCCGCGCTGCGGCGCGTGAGGCCGGCGCCACGGCGCAGGTCGCCGGTGGCGTGCCGGCCATGTGCGATGGCGTGACCCAGGGCCAGGCGGGCATGGAACTCTCGCTCTTCAGCCGCGACGTGATCGCGCTGTCGACGGCGATCGCGCTCTCGCACGCCATGTTCGATGCCACGCTGTGCCTGGGTGTGTGCGACAAGATCGTGCCGGGCCTGCTGATTGGCGCCCTGTCCTTTGGGCAACTGCCGACGATCTTCGTACCTGCCGGACCCATGACTTCCGGTCTCCCGAATCAGGACAAGGCACGCGTACGCCAGGCGTATGCGGAAGGTCGCGTTGATCGCGCCACGCTGCTCGAGACTGAGTCGCAGAGCTATCACGGCGCGGGCACCTGCACTTTCTATGGTACCGCCAACAGCAACCAGATGCTGATGGAGATCATGGGGCTGCACCTGCCCGGTAGCGCCTTTGTACATCCCAACACGCCGCTGCGTGAAGCCCTGACGCGCGCCGCCACAGCGCGCGCAGCGCGCATCTGGGCGCGCGGCGATGACTATCGGCCGCTGGGCGATATCATCGATGAGCGCGCGATAGTCAATGCCATCGTCGGCCTGCTCGCCACCGGTGGTTCGAGCAATCACACCATCCATCTGGTGGCGATAGCGCGCGCGGCAGGCCTGATTATCGATTGGGATGATTTCAGTGCGCTCTCGGCGGCTGTGCCGTTGATTGCACACGTATATCCCAATGGCGGCGCCGATGTGAATCAATTTCACGCCGCCGGCGGCATGGCTTTTGTAATCCGCGAATTGCTGCACGCCGGCCTGTTGCACGGCGATACGCGCACCGTGGTCGGTGAGAATCTGCACGCCTATACGCAGGAGCCCTGGCTGAGTGACGGCCAGCTCGCCTGGCGCGAGGGCGCCACGCACAGTGGCGATACCGAGGTGCTGCGACCCGTGAACGCACCTTTCAGTGCCGATGGTGGACTGAAACTGCTGCGCGGAAATCTCGGCCGCTCGGTCA
This sequence comes from Steroidobacteraceae bacterium, assembly GCA_049694695.1. Taxonomy (GTDB): domain Bacteria; phylum Pseudomonadota; class Gammaproteobacteria; order Steroidobacterales; family Steroidobacteraceae; genus FEN-1191. The sequence goes on from JBAVRE010000113.1 coordinate 5,790, forward strand.
TCAAAGTGTCGGCGGTAAAGCCGGAGCGCCGCTGCGTTGAAGCACCGGCACGCATTTTTGGTACGCAGGAAGCTGTGAGCGCCGCTTTCAAGGCAGGCGAGCTGCATCGCGATGTCATCGTCGTGGTACGCGGACAGGGGCCGCGCGCCAATGGCATGCCGGAACTGCACAA
>JBAVRE010000114.1:0-3186 GCA_049694695.1 Steroidobacteraceae bacterium
GCTACAGCTTCTGCAAGCAGCTGCGCGAGGCCGGCCACTACGTACCGGTCATCATGCTGACAGCGCGCAGTGCTGCCGAGGAACGCGTGCGCGGACTGGATTCCGGCGCGGACGACTACATGCCCAAACCGTTCGCCCTGCCTGAACTGCTGGCGCGGGTACGCTCCTCCCTGCGCCGCCGCGACTGGCAGCAGCGCAGCGCACCCACCGAGGGGGTCCGCGGGTCACTCAGTTTCGGCGCGGCACACATCAATTTCGATACCCATGAGGTCAGCGCCTTCGACAAGCCGATCCGGCTGACCCAGCTCGAGCTGGACTTGCTTTATTATTTTTCCCAGCACCCGCGACGGGTGCTGACCCGCGAGGAGCTGTTGGCCCAGGTCTGGAAGCTGCACAACGTGCCCAACACGCGCAGTGTCGACAACTTCATCGTGCGGCTGCGCAAGTACTTTGAAGCGCAGCCGGAGAAGCCAGTGTATTTCCGTGCCCACCGCGGCGCCGGTTACAAGTTCGTACCCGACGGGGCGAGCTAAACGTGAGCCAGGACACGCCTTGACACAACTATTACATTCGCCGACCAAACCACGACTCCGGGCTTGACCGCCTGCGCGCATCATTCCTGCAGCGCCGTTTGGCGCCTTAAGGACGGAGCCCTTGCGCATGAGTAATACCGCGAAACCGCTACGGCGAATTGCCTGGATGGGCGCAGCGCCCTTTGTTGTCATTCACCTGCTGGCCTTTGGAGCCATCTGGACTGGCGTTACGCCGGCCGCGGCCATCTGCTGCGTGGCTTTGTACTTCATCAGGATGTTCGCGGTCACTGGTGGGTATCATCGCTACTTTTCGCACCGCACCTACAAGACCAGCCGCGTGTTTCAGTTCGTGCTGGCCTTCGTCGCGCAAACCAGTGCGCAGCGCGGCGCCCTGTGGTGGGCCGCGCATCACCGCAGGCATCATTTGTATTCCGACCAACCCCAGGACCTGCATTCGCCGGTTCAGGACGGTTTCTGGTATTCGCACGTGCTGTGGATCTTCAATCCCGACAACTCGCACACCGATTACAGCCGCATACCCGATCTCACCCGCTATCCGGAACTGCGCTTTCTGGATAAATACTACCTGCTGCCGCCCATTCTGCTGGGCGCGCTGGTGTTTTTCACCCTGGGTGCACCCGGCCTGTTCTTCGGCTTCTTTGCCAGCACCGTGCTGCTGTGGCATGGAACCTTCACGATCAATTCGCTCTCGCATGTCTTTGGCAAGCGCCGCTACGCGACTTCCGATGACAGCCGCAACAACGGATTGCTGGCCCTGGTCACGCTCGGCGAGGGCTGGCACAATAACCATCACCGCTTTTCCAGCTCCACGCGCCAGGGGTTTTACTGGTACGAGTACGACATCACCTACTACGGCCTGAAACTGCTGTCGTGGCTCGGCCTGGTATGGCAGCTGCGCCCGGTGCCGGCTGGCATCCTTGAAGAAGGACGGAAAGCCGAGCGCCTGCATGGACCCGCCGGTGCGCCCATCGCGCCTTACCGAAATTCCGCCGCAGCGGGTGGCGCGCCCGCCGGCTGAACAGGTGCTACTGTGGAGGTCGCCCTTGCGCGGCTGGCCGCCGCGCCGATTCGCAACCGGGAGTGACCTCACGATGCCATCCTTGCAAACTGCACCTGCCATCGCACGCATCGCTGCCTGGCTGGTGCTTGGCCTCGCCGCGCTCGCCGCCCTGGCCAGCACTCCAGCCGCGGCCGCGAACAAGACGAAGAATGTGGTACTCATCGTGCTCGATGGCGTGCGCTGGCAGGAGACCTTCACCGGCGCCGACGAGAGCCTGCTCAATGAGAAATATGGTGGCATCTGGGAGACCGAAGCCGCGCTCAGGAAGCGTTTCTGGGACGCTGATCCGCTCCGCCGTCGCGAGTTGCTGTTCCCGTTCCTCTGGAAGGTCGTGGCCAAGCAGGGTCAGGTTCTTGGCAACCAGAAACTGGGCAACATCGGCCAGGTGAGCAACCCTTTCGCAACCTCTTATCCCGGTTACAACGAGATGTCCACGGGCCATGGTGACCTCCCGGTCAAGGATAACGAGCCAATCTTCAATCCCAACCTCAGTGTCTTTGAATGGCTCAACACGCGCGCTGATCTGACCGGAAAAGTGGCTGTTTTTGGCAGCTGGCAGCTGTACAAGCAGGTCTTCAATACGCCACGCAGTCACCTCTACATTCAAGCCGGCGCATCACTGCCACCGACCGATACCCCGCCCACCCCCAGGCAGGCGCTGCTCAGGCACATGTTCAAGACCACACTGCCGCATGAAGATGGCGACGCGCTCGATGCCCTGGTGCAGGAATCACTGCTCGAGTATCTGCATACTGCCCATCCGCGCGTGCTGTTCGTCGGCTTTGGCGAGACGGACGATTGGGCCCACAGCGGGCGCTACGACATGGTGCTGGCCAGCGCACAGCACGGTGACGAGTTCGTGCGCGAGCTGTGGGAGACGATGCAGGCCATGCCGGAATATCGCGACCAGACCACATTCATCATCACCACTGATCACGGCCGTGGCAGCGGCCTGGTCGACTGGAAAGAGCACGGCACCCCTGAGTATCCGGGCTCGGAAAACATCTGGATCGGCGTCATCGGCCCGGATACGGCGCCGCTGGGCGAGCGCCACGATCCTTTGCAGTTCAAACAGGCTCAGATCGCCGCGACCGTTGCCGCACTGCTGGGCTCAGACTACCGCGCGGCGGAGCCCAAGGCCCCAGAGCCCCTGCCGGTGCTGCGCGCCAACTAAGCGCCTCACTTCATCGTAGGCATGACAAATTCGGCACGCGCCGTTTCCGGCCCAGGCCAGCGCTGCGTCACGGTCTTCAGGCGGGTGTAGAAGCGCACCCCTTCCTCGCCATAGGCATGGTGATCGCCGAACAGTGAATTGCGCCAGCCACCGAAACTGTGAAAGGCCATCGGCACCGGAATCGGCACGTTGATGCCGACCATGCCGACCTCGATCTCATGCGCAAAGCTGCGTGCCACTGCGCCACTGCGGGTAAACACCGCCGTGCCATTGGCATATTCATGCGCGTTTATGAGACGCACAGCGCTCTCGTAGTCCGGCACGCGCACCACCTCCAGCACCGGCCCGAAGATTTCTTCACGATAGATGCGCATCTCGGGGAGCACGCGATCGAAAAG
>JBAVRE010000115.1:0-9922 GCA_049694695.1 Steroidobacteraceae bacterium
CTTTTCGATAACAGTGGTTCCGCAGCTTGTGCCGCTTCCACCCTACATATTCATCCAATTCGGCAGGTGCGCCAGAACCCGAAAAATGGCCAGATCCAACCGGTGTCACGACGCTTCAGCCCACGTCACCCAAGGGCATAGGTCACGGGGGTACATGTGGGTGTAAGTCTTGTAGAGTGTGCGAGCGCCGACTTGCAAGGTACCAACGGGCACACGAATCGACCCGCATGTCACGTGAACCGAACTAAACAGGGCACTTGATGGATTCCCCTTGGGCCACGCCGGGCAAGTCGCGGTCAGGTACGAGTTCACGCGCGGCCGCGCTGCCTAAGCCTCGAATTGGCAAGGCGGTTGGTTGGCGCTGCCGGCTGCTATCAGGCAGGTCATGAGCCGAAGCCAGCGGATTGAGTTCGGGATGCGCGACCCAGAATCTTAGACTACTTGCGTGCGAGATCACTCAGCGGTGCGGGCTTCGAGAAACCGTAACCCTGGGCGAAATCAATCTTCAGCGCGGCCAACCAGCGGGATTCCTCCCTGGATTCAATCGCCTTGGCGCAGGTGTGCATGCCCCGCATGCAGGCCATCTGCGCGATGCCGGCCACCACGGCCTGTTGGCGCTTGTCGGCGCCGATTCCGGTGGTGAGTTGCGGCTCGAGCTTGAGCATGCGCAGTCCCTTCAGATCCAGCAAATCGACGTGGCCTTCGTGCGGTCCAAAATCATCGAGAATGATCGTGCAGCCGAGTGCCGCGAGCAGCTGCGCCGCTTCGGCGGTGCGTTCCGGAGCCTGCGTGCATTGCTTCGTGTCGAGTTCAAAGGCCAGAATGCCGCGCGGCAGACCCGCCTTGGTCATGCAAAGATTGAGGAACTTGAAGAAGTGCGGATCGATGAGCGCCGTCGGCGACAGGTTCACCGACACCGAAATCGGATCAGTGCGCCACACTTCGGGATTGTGCGCCAGCCACACCACCAGGTCGGTGATGACACGCCGGTCAATGACCGAGCCCAGCCCGTGTTTCGAGGCCATCTCGATCATGGCCGTGGGCGCCCTAGAGCGCCCATGCTCCGAACCGGTGCGCAGCAATATTTCAAATCGCCGGATGCGGCTGGCTTCAAAGATCGGTTCCAGTTGCTGCGTATAAAGAACGATCGGCAATGCCCGGAGCGCGGCGTAGTGACGGTCCAGCGCGGGGCTGACGGGAGTGACGGTCGGCGAGGGCTTGGGTGCGTCGGGCGCAGGCTCGAGCGTTGTGGGGCCAGCGTCCGCCACTTCCAGGGACAGGGCTACGAGCGTGGCGGTCAATTCCTCTACCAGCGCCAGTTCCTGTTTCGCCCGCGGCGATTCATCCGGCTCAGACGTCGCGAAATCCGGCAAGACGCTCAGTCGCATCTGCGTCGCCGACAGGTCGGCGGTCAGCCATTTCGCAAAATCGTCCAGCGGCACATGCAGCGCGCTGCCTTCCGCCCCGGACAGGGTCCGTGCTTCAGTCACTGCAGTCTTGCGATCGACGACGATCATGAGCAGGCCGAGCACCGAGCCGCCACGAAAGGCGCGCAGCGTGATAGCGACCCGCCCGTCGCCCAGGTCGTGCTCGTGCCGGGAGGGTGCGCCCTCCCCAGCGAAAACCTCGAGCGACGCCCGCACGGCCTCGTGTTCGTCAGGGCCCATGACGCTCTCGTTGAGCCACAGCAGGTCCGCGTGCTCGTCGTGGAGCGAGAGGCTCCACACGCGCATGCCGCTCACGGCACTCAGCATCCGCAGCGCGATCGCCTCCAGTTCCGCCGAGCGGTCGGCAGAGTTATCGGCAGACGTAGCCGTGCTCATTATTTAGTCGCCTTGGCATGACGAAGCGTTATGCTAATCCCCCGCACGGGCTCCGGTCCTGATCCGCGTCGCAATATTGCCCCGAGAGCCTTTTGAACCGGCCAGTTTACTGAGAATGCCGTAGTCAGGGTCCGCGGCTCCCTCGGAGGTTTACACCCGCCTGAGTGGTGATCCAGGGCAAGCCGAGCCTAAGGATTGGCGCTAGGTTTTCCTGGCGTACCAGGCCTTCACGCCGGCATGATCGCGCACGGCTTCATGCACGCCCATGAGCCTGGGGAAGCCGGCAAAGATCGTTGCTGGAACATGGTCGACCTTGCCACCGATGAACCAGCGCACGGCCAGGTGGAGCTTCAGGTCGACCACGTGAAGCTTCTCGCCGCCGAAGAATGGCGTGCCGGTGATGTTCCGCTCTGCGGCGCGCGCCCAGGCAGGCAGGAAGCCGGCCACCAAGGTCTCGCGCGCGGCCTTCTTCTCGGCATCGGGCATGCGCAGCGTCGGCGAGACGGCGGCGCGCAAGTCTTCCACATGCTGCATCATGCCTTCGTGTCGCGCGGCCTCCAGCTCGTCGGTCGGATGCAGACCGTGCCGGCGACCGATCAGCACCAGGATGGCATTGGTCTGTGCGAGCGGTGACTTGCCTGGTAACTCGAGGACGGGCAGAGCGCCATAGGGCGTCTGTTCCTTCATGGCGGGCCAGTCGGCGGGCTTGACGCGCACGTCCTCGAAGTCGATACCGGCAAGGTGGAGGGCGAGGCGACACTCTTCTCCGCGGCTCACGGGAGCGTCGAAGTAGATCAGTCTGGGCTTGTTCACGTCATAACCATACCACGCCCCGTCCAGCGCGCGACAGTCAGGCGGGTCGCCGGAACGACCATTCGCTGCAAGGGTGAACGAATCCCGGGTCTTGCTGTCTATTGGTGATACCAGCTATGACCGCCCGGTGGCGGCAGGAGAATTTCCGTGATGAATGCCCGACGCCTTAGCATGACCCGTGCCACTGCAGTGGCCTGTGGAATCGCCCTTCTGTCAGTCGCGGGCGTCAGCCTGGCGGCGGAGCCAGAGCATATGGACCGACCGCCACCATCCAAGGAAATGCGCGCGAAAATGGCCAGCGCCCACGAGCAGATGGCGGCCTGCCTGCGCTCAGATCGCCCGATGGCCGAGTGTCACGATGAGATGATGAAGCAACACGAGATGATGCATCAGGGCCATGACGAGCACGAGGGCATGGGCGACTCCAAGCACTCATCGCACCACGAGCATGCGACGGGTGACAAGCCCGACCAGAAGTAAACCCGCCTGGAGCTGACCACGCCGACAACGGCGTGGTCAGCGCGCTGGGCTGCCAGGGACCGGTGGTAGGTGCTCGGGCTCGGAGCGCAATTACGCTATGAATGGCTACCACTCTGAATACTGACCCCTCGCAGAACCCACCATCCCCAGCTCGATCGCCAACGCTGACGCGCGCGCTGCTCGCTGCTCTGCTCGGTGCTTTGGCGCTGTTGTGCGCAGTCATTCTTTGGCCGTTTCTGGCAGCCCTGGTCTGGGCTGTCGTTCTTGCCTATGTGACCTGGCCCGGCTATCGCCTGGTGCGCCGACTCTGCGGGCAGCGCGCGACGCTCGCCGCAGTTTTGCTGACGATTCTGGTTGCACTCGGCCTGATTGGACCCCTCTCCTGGCTCGCCGTGCTCCTGCAGATCCAGGTGGCCGAGGTCTACCAGAGCGTGCTCGCGTACGGGACGGAGGGCGGAGCGGCGCTGCCGGCTTTCGTCCGCAAGATCCCCTGGCTGGGCGAGTTGCTGCAACGAAGCTTCGATCATTATGCGTCCGACCCGCAGCTGATCAGGCAACTGATCGTCGACTGGGCTCAGAGATCACGCACTGAGCTCCTCGGTGTGATCGGCAACGTGGGCCGTAACCTGGCGAAATTCCTGATCACGCTGGTTACGGTATTCTTCCTCTATCGCCATGGCGATCGCCTCGCAGTACAGGCAACACGTGTGGTGGGGCGCTTCTTTGGCGAGCGCCTCAACCCGTATTTTCATGCTGCTGGGGCGATGACACGTGCCGTGGTGTACGGACTGCTGGCGACCGCACTGGCTCAGGGAGCCCTCGCCGGCCTGGGATACTGGGTTGCGGGAGTCCAGGCACCCATACTGCTTGCGGTGTTGACCGCGCTGCTGGCGCTGATTCCCTTCGGCACGCCGGTGATCTGGGTCTCCGCCGGCGTGTGGCTGCTGTTCAACGGACAGCTGGCGGCCGGCACGGGTCTGTTGCTATGGGGAGCGCTGGTGGTGAGTTCGGTGGACAACCTGATTCGTCCGCTGGTGATCAGCGGCGCGACGCGCGTGCCGTTTCTGCTGGTCATGTTGGGCGTGCTCGGCGGCCTCGCCGCCTTCGGGCTGGTGGGTCTGTTTGTCGGTCCGGTCGCCCTCGCGGTAGGCACGGCTGTATGGCGCGAGTGGCTGGAGGAGCATGCAGGCAATCCGCCGCCGTCAGCGGCGCCTTGAGTGCCCGAAATGTTTTGCGCTGGCCCTCAACGCATTGGCAGCGCAGTCGAGGTCGAGGACAGCTGCATAAGCGTTTCTTTGCCGGTACACTCGGTCTGCTGTCGAAACCTGGCCGGCTACGGTTGGGACAGGCGTAATGAGCCAGCGATCCCGCGAGACGCGCATTTTCAATTCCAACAGAGGTGCTTTGCATGCGACTCCAAGACAAGGTGGCGGTGATTACGGGCGGGGCCAGCGGTATCGGCGCTGCCAGCGTGGAACGATTCGTCAAAGAGGGGTGCCGCGTCGTGATCGGCGACATACAGGCCAAGCCCGGTGAGGCTTTTGCGGCCCGGTTCGGCGCAGCGGCGAAATTCGCGGTATGCGACGTGACCAAGGAAGACCAGGTTGCCGCGTTGATCGATCTGGCGGTGCGCCAGTTCGGGCATCTCGACATCATGTTCAACAACGCCGGCATTGTCGGCGCGATCGGACCGATCGACACCACGCCCTACGCCGAATGGCGGGCCAGCCTCGATGTGCTGCTCGACGGCGTGTTCTTTGGTATGAAACACGCGGCACGCGTGATGAAGCCCCGTGGCAGCGGCAGTATCATCAGCATGGCCAGCACGGCAGGCCTGATGGGCGGGCTGGGCCCGCACGCCTATGCCGCTGCCAAACACGCGGTGGTCGGCATGACCAAGAACGTTGGCGCCGAACTGTGCCGTCATGGCATTCGCGTCAACTCGATCGCGGCGGCAGCCATGGCAACACCGATGGTTGCCAGCGTGCTCACTGGCAATCCCGCAGATATCGAAGGTGCCAAGCGCATCCTTACCGGGACGTCACCGCTGATCAATCGTCCGGGGCTCGCCGAGGACGTTGCTAATGCCGCCTTGTGGCTCGCCAGTGATGAATCCGGCTACACGACCGGTCACACGCTCACTACGGATGCCGGCATCACGGTCGGTGCCACGGCCGCCGGACCGGCTTTTTCGCAGTACAGTCCGATGCTGCGCGAAGCGGGGCGCACGGGACTCTAGAAGACTTCGGGCGGCGGGCTCACGATCGTGAACCCGCCGCCCGACTCGATTCGCATCGGCCTGTCGGCCGATACCGGCTACTTTTCGCCGAAGCGGTAAGTGACCTCTGCGCCCCAGGTGCGAGGCGGACGTGCAGCCGAATAAGACCACAAACCGGCGACATCGTAACCGATCATGTAGCCGTCGGCGCCCGTTAGATTGCGCCCGAACAGACTGATGCGCGTGTCGCCGAACTCGAGGTTGACGGATGCATCCACCAGGTGCTGCACATCGTTCGCTACTTCGGGTGCGTTGGTGAAGTCCGTGAAGTAGTCGCCAATATAGTGGTACGAAACGCGCGACCACATCTTGGCGTTTGCGCCCACGTTCCACTCGTAGGTGGCATCAACGTTGCCGGTCCATTCCGGTGAGCGGCGGAACTTCAAGTAGCTGTAGTCCACAATGGTGTTGGCGTCGTAACGAAAATTGAATTTGTCGTACTTCGACTTGAGATAGGCAAGGTTCGCGCGCAAATTCAGGCCATTCGCGGGATGCGCTTCCATCTCGACCTCCGCACCCTTCATGGTTGCAGTCGAGGCATTCAATACGATGGTCTTCTGTCCGGTGCCGCTGGAAGTGTCGGGCAGGTGAATTTCCTCCTGCTTGTCCTTGTAGTCCATCTGGAACACGGTGAAGTTCAAGCGCAACTTGTTGTCCAGGAACTCACTCTTGAGACCGAGCTCGTAGTTCGACACGGTTTCCTGGTTGTAGGGCGTTATCGCCTCGATGTAGCTCGACACACGGCTCAGGAAACCGCCCGAGCGATAACCCTGCGAGTAGGTCGCGTAGGCCATCGCACTTGGATTGATCTGGTACTTCACGCCGAACTTCGGCGTGAACTGACTCCAGGTGTGGCTGGGATCGCTACCGACTCCGGGTGGAAAGCCACCGACGGGCGCGACGCTGGTGTCGACCAGCCCACGCGCCGCAGTGGATTTTTTGTCCTTGGTGTAGCGGCCGCCAAGCGTAACTGTCCAGGCGTCGGTAAACTTGTAGTCGCCTTCGAAGAAGCCAGCGTACGATTTGGCGGTCTGGTGGTCGTACTGGGCGATATCCAGTATCTGGCCCGGAAAGTCAGGCGAAAACCCGATGTAGCTGCGCAACCTGATGTCGAAAGCGGAATCCCACAGATAGAGGCCAGCCACCCAATTGAATGGACCATTGCCCTTGTTCGCCAGACGCAGCTCGAGACTGTCCTGTCTCCAGTCGCCGGGGCGCGAGGTGTGATAGAGCATCTGCGGTGTTCCATCCCAGTCGGTCAGAACTTTTTCCGCTGATCCCCAATGTCCATAGATCGCGTCGAATGTGTAATCCTGGTTGATGTCCCAATGGGAATTCAATATGTGCGTAACGGTGTTGAAGGTTGCCGCCAGCGGCATGCTGACCAGATCGGCGGCGTCGGTCACGTTGAATACCGCATCCGTCGGGTTGAGCGGGAACAGTCCCGCTGAGGCCACCTTGTACCGACTACCGGTGATGGTCGAATGAAGGGACGTGGCGCAGTAGCCGAAAGCCGAACAGAAGAGTTGATCCGGCTGACCATTATTGAGCAGCGGCGGCGTATCCTGATCAGTCTCTTCGCGATTGAAAGTATAGCCGATTTCCAGCGCGCTGCTGGGCTTGTACAGCAGGCTGGCGCCGTAGGTCTTGTAGTCCTCGCGGCCCATGTCGCTGCCGGTGTTGACATTCTGGTAGTAGCCCTTGCGCTGATTGTGCGTGCCGGCGCTGAGCTTCGCAGCCAACTTGTCGGTAATCGGGAAGTTGAAAATACCCTCGGCATCGTAGGTGTTGTAGTCGCCGTAACCCAGGCGCACCTTGCCGCCCACCTTGCCGGAGGGCTTGGAACGCGCAACATTGATGACGCCACCGATCGTGTTGCGACCGAATACCGTGCCCTGCGGGCCGCGCAGCACTTCGATGCTGGCGAGATCGAAGCTCTTGAGGATGCCGCCGGTATTGGAACCGATGAACACGCCGTCGATGACCACGCCGATCGCCGGATCGAAGCTCTTCTCAACGTCGGACACGCCGATGCCGCGGATCGTGATGGCGGCGACGCCGCCCGGGCCTTGCGAGGTGTCGTCGATCACCAGGTTGGGCGACATGCTGGCGATGTCCTTGAGATCGCGCGCAAAACTGTGCTCAACCTCGGTCTGGCTGAGTGCGCTCATCGCGATCGGCACGTTCTGCATCCGCTCCTCGCGCTTGCGCGCGGTGACGACCACTTCTTCTAGTCCGCCGGGCGCCTGAGCAACCGCACCCGCGTCCTGTGCCAGTGCGACTCCAACGCTCATCGGCAATGCAAAGGCTGCCGCAATTGCGGCCAGCAGCGTCACATTCGCGTGTCCCTTTCTCATCCCCCACCTCTTGGTAAACAGTCCGGAATCCGTTGCAGCGGGAGCATACCCCTGCAATCCTGTGGGCTGCAAGCCCATTCTGAATGTTATTCAAAAACAACAAACCGGGTTTCCCGTGGTCGCCAACGCCGAGCTTCGCTGCGGCGCGCCAGAACTGGCTCCACTTGCTTGCTGGCCGACAACAAGCCTATGATCTTGAAATTACTTGGATGGCATCATGGAAAGCTTTGCAGACGGCGCGGTCGAGCTGGAGCGGCTTAATGGGGTGGCGTGGATCACGCTGAACAGGCCGGCGGCGGTCAACGCGATCAACGATGCCATCCGCCGCCACCTGCCTGCCCTGCTGCAGGAGCTCGAGGCCGACAAGAGCACGCGGGTCATCGTTCTACAGGGCGCGGGTGAGCGCGGCTTCTGCGCCGGCGCTGACCTGAAGGAGAAGCCAGCCAGCGATAATCCGCTGGATGCCGCTGTGTTGCAGACCCGTTCATCATGGATAGAAGCCTTCGACCGGGTCTCGAAGCCGCTCATCGCGGCGATCCACGGCTTCTGCCTGGGTGGCGGGCTCGAGATCGCCCTCGCCTGCGACCTGCGGGTGGCTTCGAGCGACGCGGTGTTCGGCCTGCCGGAGACCGGCCTGGGACTGATTCCAGGCGGAGGCGGCACACAGCGGCTGCCGCGCATCATCGGCCTGGGTCGAGCACTCGAACTTCTGATGACAGGCGACAGGGTCGACGCGGCGGAGGCCTACCGGATAGGACTCATCACGCGCCTGGCGCCAGACCGCGCGGCCCTCGCGCTTGAAGTGGCGGCCCTGGCTGACCGGATTGCCTCGCGTCCGCCGGTTGCGACCGCGTTTGTGAAGGAGGCCGCCACGGTCGGCCTGCAGCTCGACCTCCCCGCCGGGCTCAGGCTCGAGCGTGCCTTGTTCACGATGCTGCTCTCCAGCGACGAGCGCCGCGAGGCGCGGGCCGCCTTCCAGGAGAAGCGGCCGCCCAATTTCAACGCCCCGCGCGAGTAGCGCTGCGCAACAAAGACCAGGAACAACGCATGTCAGCAGTCGACAAATCTGAAACCGTCGTGATCGTGGGTGCCGGGTTGATGGGCCGCGGCATCGCCCACGGTTTTGCTGCCGTCGGCTACCAGGTGTCACTGGTGGATATCCAGCCCAAGGGTCTTACCGACGCCCTGGACGCAATACGCGCAATTCTTGCGGACGGCGTCCGTCTCGGCAAGGTCTCAGCCGAGCAGGCCGAGCTTGCGATGGCGCGTGTCACGACTGGCACCGACCTCAAAGCAGTGTTGCGCGCAAGGAAAGCCGACCTGCTGATCGAGACCGCCACCGAGAACCTGGCGGCCAAGATCGCCATCGCCCGCGAGGCCGATGAGTTGTTACCTCCCCACGCGGTCATTGCCACCAACACCTCGGCACTCAGTGTCACCGAGATCGCCTGCGCAACCGGCCGGGCCGAGCGGGTGCTGGGGATGCACTTCTTCAATCCCGTCCACAAGATGAAACTGCTCGAGATCGTTCGCGGCCTTGCCACGAGCGACGACACCATCGCCCGCGCGCGGGCCTGGGGCGAGAGCATCGGCAAGACGTCCATTGTCGTGAATGAAGCGCCGGGACTCACCACCAGCCGCATGTCGGCGATGATGGGCAACGAGGCGATGACCATGCTGATGGAAGGCATCGCCAGCGCCGAAGATATCGACACCGCGCTGCGGCTCGGCTTCAACCATCCGATGGGCCCGCTCGAGCTTGGTGACCTCACGGGCTGGGATACCCGCCTGGCGGTGCTGCAGTACCTGCACTCGACGCTCGGCGAGAAATTCCGGCCCTGCCCGCTGATACTGAAGCTCGTGAAGGCTGGGCGCTTCGGTCGCAAGGCGGGCAGGGGAATTTACGAGTATGCCGAAGGCAAGCGCGTTCCCGGGTCGGGCCTGAGTTTTCGTTGATGCGCGAAGTCATTATTGTCGGCGCCGTTCGCACACCGGTCGGCAGGTTTCGTGGCGCACTCAGCGAGGTGCGCGCCGACCATCTGGGCGCGATCGTCCTGCAGGCACTGATCGCCCGCGCCGGCCTCGAGCCCGGGGTCGTCGATGACGTGATATTCGGCTGCGTGACCCAGGTGGGCGAACAGTGCGGGAATATCGCCCGCACCGCCCTGCTC
>JBAVRE010000116.1:0-3041 GCA_049694695.1 Steroidobacteraceae bacterium
GTATTCGTCGAGCGAGGCGGCAGACTGGAGGCCGTGGAGGCAACCTTCAGCAGCGACAAGACCCTGCGCGGCGCCATTGAGAGAATGGTGGGCGCTGTGGGTCGACGCGTCGATGAGGCCTCACCCATGGTCGACGCCCGGCTGCGCGATGGTTCGCGCGTCAATGTCATCCTGCCGCCGCTGGCGCTGCATGGCCCGGTGGTGACGATCCGCAAGTTCTCACAGCGCCGGCTCGACATGGCGAGCCTGGTGGCGTGCGGCGCGCTCAGTGAGGCGATGGCGCGGTTCCTGTGCGTCGCGGTGCAATCGCGTCTGAACATCATCGTCAGCGGTGGCACTGGTTCCGGAAAGACCACGCTGCTCAATGCCATTGCCGCCCATATCCCCGGGTCTGAGCGTGTCATTACCATCGAGGATGCCGCGGAGCTCGCTCTGCAGCACGCGCATGTGGTGGCGCTCGAGGCGCGGCCACGCAATGCCGAAGGGCAGGGCGAGGTCACGATTCGCGACCTGGTGCGCAATGCGCTGCGCATGCGCCCCGATCGCATTATCGTCGGTGAGTGTCGCGGCGGCGAAACACTCGACATGCTGCAGGCCATGAATACCGGCCATGAGGGTTCGCTGACCACGGCGCATGCCAACTCGCCGCGCGACCTGCTGTCACGGCTGGAGATCATGGCTCTGATGGCCGGGATCGAACTGCCGTTGCCGGCGATCCGCGCACAGATTGCCGGCGCCATCGACCTGATTGTGCACCAGACCCGGCACGCTTCCGGAACGCGGCGCGTCAGCAGCATCGTCGAGGTCACGGGGCTCGACAGCGGCGTCGTGCAGACGCAGGAGCTGTATCGCTTCGATCAGCACACTGGCAGCGCCGGCAGCGTGGGCGGCACATTTCGCAGCTGCGGACAGCCGCCGGCCTGCTTCGAAAGATTGCGCGTGGCGGGGTCACTGGCGGACACCGATTGTCTGTTCCAGATCAACGCCGTGGCCGCTGCCGTGGATGACAGGCTTTGAGCTCAGGCGTGGCGATTGCGCTGTGCGTGGCGCTATCCGCTGGCATGCTCATTCCGGGCGTGTCGCTCGCGCTGCAAGTCTGGGCCGGCAGCCTGCGCCGTTCGCGTGAGCGCACGCTCGACGCGCAGTTCTCTGACGCCTTTGTGTTTCTTGATCCAGGTCGCTTCGCTGTCGCGTTGGCCTCGCTGGTGGTATTCAGCGCGGCACTGATCACCTTCCTCTCCGGCAGCGGATTGCTGGGTTGCGCCGCCGGCCTGATCATGCTGTGCGTGCCGACTTTCGTCGCCCGAAAGTTGCAGCGACGGCGACGCCTGAAGGTGCTGGCACAGCTTCCCGACGCACTCGACCTGCTGGCATCCACGCTCAGATCCGGGCTCGGGCTGGCACCGGGCCTGGTGCATCTGGCGGAACATCAACCGCCGCCCCTGGCCCAGGAACTGCTGCTGGTCGTGCGCCGACAACGCCTCGGTCGCTCGCTGGATGAAGCATTGACAGTCATGCACGGGCGCATCGGTGGCTCAGAGCTGGCGTTGCTGACCACCGCGGTAGCCGTGTCACGCGTGGTCGGTGGAAATCTCTCCGAAGTGCTGGGGCGACTCGCGCAGACCCTGCGCGACAAGCAGGCTATTGAACGCAAGATCGCCGCGCTCACTTCCCAGGCGCGCTTGCAGGCTCGCATTGCCGGGTTGCTGCCACTGGCGTTGCTGCTGGTGATGTGCCGGCTCGAGCCGCGGGCGATGCACCTGATGGTCAGCACTGTGCAGGGCTGGGCAGCTCTGGGGGTGCTGGCAGTACTGGAAGTGGCCGGAGCGCTGTGGCTACGGCGTCAGGCGCACATCGATGTGTAGGGAGCGCCCATGGCAATAGCAATCAGCGTTGGCCTCGCGGGTACGGTCGCGTTGCTGTACCTGTTGGTGCGGGCGGCGCTGCAGTCCCGCTTAGCGCAGGCGCGCGCGCAGGTGCAGGCGAGTGCACCATTGTACGCGCCGGTGTCGCCGCTTCAGGACGCACCACGGCTGCTGCGATGGTTGAGTTTCCCCGTACACCTGCTGGCGGCATTCATCACGCCGCATGTGAGCGAGCCGCTGTGCCTGGCTGTAAGTCGGCGACTGGCACACGCCGACCTGGATGCTGCGGTCACGCCCGCGGAATGGTTGGCCCTGGGTCCGGTGCTGGCGGCTTTCGCGGTGAGCATGGCCTGCCTGTTTATCGCTCTGATTCACGGCGAGGCGATGCTGATCGCCGCCGTTGCAGGCCTGGCGGCAGCCCTGGCGCCATGGCTGTGGCTTGGCGAGCGAATCAGGCGCTTGCGCTTTGCCGTGCTGCGGGAGCTGCCGGGGTGCCTCGATACCCTAACCCTGGCGCTCGAGGCCGGCTGCGCCTTCGGTGCAGCGCTGCAGCTGACCCTCGAGCGCGCCACCGACAGCCCTTTGCGTCGCGCCCTGCAACGCTGTCAGCAGGAGATGCGCGCCGGTCGTGGGCGGCGTGAATCCCTCGAGCGTTTCGATCAGCGGCTGGCGATTCCGGCGATCAGCGCGACCGTGGCCGCAATCGTGCAGGCTGAGGTGACGGGCGTCAGCCTGGCCCCGGTGATGCGTGCGCAGGCACTGCGCGGTACACAGGAGCGCTTCGCGCGCGCCGAAAAGCTCGCCATGGAGGCGCCGGTCAAGATGCTGGCGCCGCTGGTGCTGTGTATTTTCCCCTGCACCTTCATCGTGGTCGGTTTTCCTATCGCCGCCACGCTTTTTTGGGGCGCCTGAGCGCAGCCGATCCGTGGCCAAAAGGTTCCAGCTCCTGGTGAATGGCAGTGCACAGCCTGTGCATGTGCACTGCTGCGATACTTTTCTCACTCGCTTGCGCGGCATGCTCGGGTTCGGTTACCAACACCGCCACGACGCCTGGTGTTTCCGTCCTTGCCGGGCCGTGCACACTTTCCTGCCGGCACGACCTATAGATGTCGTGTTTTGCGATGCGCATGGCGAGGTGCTGCGCGTCTGTGCGTCGCTGCCGGCACGCCGCTGGGT
>JBAVRE010000117.1:0-3885 GCA_049694695.1 Steroidobacteraceae bacterium
GGTCTGCAGATGCCGCTTGAGCAGGACGATGCCGGAGACGATGGCGGTCAGCAGCAGCATGCCGTGGTGCCGCACAAAATTGGAGGTCCCCAGGATAATTCGCGTCGGCAGCGGAATGTCATCGCCCAGAATCCGGAACAGCGGCGCAAAGTTCGGAATCACAAAAACTGTGATGATCACCACGGCGATGCCGATTACAACGACAACAATGGCCGGGTAGCGCAGCGCCGCCTTGACCCGATCCTGCACCTCCTGGTCCTGCCCGAGGTACTCGCACAGCCGCAGGAAGGCGTTATCCAGCGTGCCGGTCGACTCACCGACCCGCACCATGCTCAGGAACAGCGGCGAGAAGATCTGCGGGTGGCGCGCCAGCGAACTGGCAAAATCACGTCCTGATTCGAGGCTCTGCAGCACATCGTAGAGCGCGTCGCGCAACTGTACGTTATGGGTGGCCTGCGCCAGGCTACGCAATCCGCGCAACAGCGGCAGGCCCGCCTTGGTAATGGAATACATCTGCCGTGCGAACAGCACCAAATCAGAGCTCTTGGGCTTGCCGGCGCCGAAGTGCAGCAGCAGCTCGCTGATCGGTGTAGCGGTGACGACGTCTGCTGCGATCTCCAGCGGCGTAATGCCAAGATTGAACAGGCGGCTGGCGACCGCATCGCTACTCTCGGCTTCCAGGCGTCCGGTGACCAGATCGCCGCGCCCGCCCCGGCCGCGATAGCGAAACATCGACATGTTCAGGCCCTGGCGCCCAGCACTTTATCGACCACCGCTGGTGCCAGCGCCTCATCGGAATCGACATCGACAAGTTCTTCCAGGCCCGCGCCCACTGCCATGGCCTCGGCCAGCGAGGTCGTACCAGCAATCGCCAGATCAATCGCTCCCTGGGCAAGGGGCACGTAGCCCTCGCGCGTCCGCGCCGCCCGTGCGAAACCCTCCAGATCGCCACGACGCACGGCATCGGCCAGCGTGCGGTCAATCTCCAGCAGTTCATAAACTGCGACGCGGCCACGATAGCCGGTCAGATTGCAGTAAGTGCAGCCGGCGCCGGCAACGAATTTCGTGCGTTCCGGTATGAGCGTCGGCCGGCAACTCTGCAGCCAGCTCAACTCATGCGCGCTGGGTGTCGCTGGCTGTACGCAGTCGGAACATATGCGCCGCACCAGACGCTGGGCGATCACGCCGTGCACGGCAGCGGCCACCAGATAGCCGGCTGCGCCCATGTCGAGCAGCCGGTTCATGGTCGCGACGGCATTGATGGTGTGCAGCGTCGAGAGCACGAAGTGCCCGGTCATGGCTCCGCGCAGCCCGATATCCACGGTTTCACGGTCACGCATCTCGCCGACCAGCAGAATATCCGGATCCTGCCGCAACGCCGTGCGCAGGATGCGGGCGAAGTCGAGGCCGATCTTGGCGAGCACCTGCACCTGGGTAATGCGATCCAGGCGGTATTCCACCGGATCCTCCACGGTGATCACCTTCACGCCCGGCCGGTTGAGATGGTTGAGCGCGGCATAGAGCGTCGTGGTCTTGCCGCTGCCCGTGGGCCCGGTGACCAGCACCATTCCAGAGGTGCGATCGATCAGCCGCTGGAAGCGGTCGCGCAGCTCCGGCTGCATGCCAAGTTTGTCGAGCGACAACAGCGCCGAGGACTGACTGAGCAGGCGCATCACCACCGACTCGCCATAAGTGGTTGGCATGGTGGCCAGGCGTACATCGATCGACTGCTCGCGCACCCGCACCGTGAAGCGGCCATCCTGTGGCAGGCGCTTCTCGGCGATATCCAGTCCGCACATCAGTTTCAGGCGGGTAACCAGCGCGCTGGCAACACGCTTGCCGTCGATCACCTGTTCCTGCAGGACACCATCGACGCGCAGGCGGATGCGCAATTTGTCTTCGCCGGGCTCGATATGAATGTCGGAAGCGCGCGCCTGCACGGCGTCGTGAAACATGGTCTGCAGCAGGCGCAGCACCGGCGCATCAGGTGAGCCTTCGTCAGCCGCCAGCTGTTCGATATCGACATCGCCCTCGGCCAGTTCATCGCGCACCGCCTCGGCCAGCGAGGCAATTTCGTCGGAGTGCCGATACACGGCATCGAGGGTCTTGAGAAATTCCGCTTCGCTCACCAGCGCCACGCGCAGTGGCAGCTTGAGCTTGGCTTGCAGCTCATCATAGGCCTGCAGGTCGGCGGGATCCGGCATGCCAATGAGCAGGCCACGCGAATCCTGCTGCAGCACCAGGGCGCGATGCCGGCGCGCCAGCGCTTCGGGCAGCAGCTTGACTGCCTCACGGTCAATGCGCAGTTGCTTGAGATCTACGAACGGCACCTTCAGGTGTTTGGAGAGGAACTCGTGCAGCTGCGCCTCGGCCAGGAACCCGAGATCAGCGAGCACCCGCCCCAGTTTGCGACCCGAGCGCCGCTGCTCAACCAGCGCCGCCGCCAGCTGATCCTGGGTAATGATCTTGTGCTGGATCAGCAGGTCGCCGAGACGGATTCTGACGCGCGCGGTCATGATCAGCTTGCCTGGCACTCTCAGTGCGCCGCGAACGACGTTTGCGCGTCGAGCGGCGACTTCGGATCCAGCGCGCTCGCCCGCTCGAGCGCCTGATTCGCCAGCTGCTGCCAGTCGCCATCACCGCCGACCACCACCGGGCGCAGCAGGATCACCAGCTCAGAGCGCACTGTCACCCGCTGCTTGCTGCGGAACAGATTGCCCAGCACCGGAATGCTGCCCAGCAGCGGTATGCCGTAGTTGCGATCGCTGCTGGTGGTACGCATCATGCCGCCGATCACGATCACCTGGCCGCTCTTCGCCCTGACGACGCTGTCGGACTCGCGCACCTGGCTCAGGGCCAGCGGCAGCGAGTTGGAGGAACCTCCCACTGTCAGGTTCTTCTGCTGTTCCGTGACATCGCTGATGGTGGGGTGGATGTGCAGCAGCACGCTGCCGTCCGCCGAGATCTGCGGCGTGACATCCAGCGCGACACCCGAAAAGAACGGCGTGAGCTGCACGTTGCTGGTGGTGGCGGCCGCCGTGCCGACCACCGTATTGCTCGACACCCCGGTTACGAAGAACTGATCGGAGCCGGCTTTGATGACCGCCTTCTGGTTGTTGAGCGTGGCGACCCGTGGACTCGAGAGCACGTGGGTCTTGCCCTGGGTGGCGAGCAGGTCGATGAAGACGCTGAAGTCGGAGGCATTGATCGCCAGCGAAAACGCGCCGCCAAGGGTATTGATGGGCAGGTTTGCCAGCGGATTGGTGCCGGGCTGCAGATCAACCGCGCGGCCGGGCTGGTTGAGCAGATTGGAATTGTTGAAACCACCCTGCGCCTGCGGCACGGTCTGCGCGCCGGTGAAGCGACGGCTGCCCTGGGTGGCGAGCGCTGCCCAGTTGATGCCGGCCTGCAGGCCGTTCGACAGCTCGACCTCAATCACCTTCGCTTCCAGCACGACTTCGCGCACCGCGACATCCTGCACACCATCGAGAAACTGCTGCACGTCGCGCAGTTCGCGCGCCGTGCCCCGCACCACTATGACGCCTGAAGACGGATTGACCACGATCTGCCGGCCGCCGTCACTGCCAACCATCGAGTGCAGGTTCTGCACCAGATCGCTCCAGAAGTCAGAGGCCGTCCGTGTGGAGATGCTGCTGCCGGTGATGTCGGCAATCTGGGTGTTCTGCTGCGCCTCACCCGGGTCACGGCGAAAGATATTGCCCGGCGGTTCGCTCAATATGTTGTTTGAACTGCCGGAACCATTGCCGCTGGTGTTGCCGTTGGCTGCGCTGCTGGCCGGCGTCTGGCTGGGCTGACCCGACGAGACCCGGGTGCGCGAGGTGCCGCGCCGCTCGACGTCCAGATAGTTGACCTGGAAGATTCGTG
>JBAVRE010000118.1:0-2359 GCA_049694695.1 Steroidobacteraceae bacterium
GCGCCGTCTGGCGAAGAGCCGCCGCGCGCAGGCGCGCGTGCCGCGGCGCACGCCGCCATGCCCTGGTATGTGGTGCTGGACGTTGATCGCAGCGCGAGTCGGGCGACGATTACCGCTGCCTATCGCGCCCGTATCAGTCAGTATCATCCCGATAAAGTGGCGCGCATGGGGCCGGAGATTCGCGCGCTGGCGGAAGAGAAATCGGCGGAGATCAATGCCGCCTATGAAGCGGCGGTCAGGCACCTGGGTTAGCCGCTCAGCCTGGCGTAAATACCTTGCCCGGGTTCATGATGCCCTTGGGATCGAGCGCGCGCTTGATCGCGCGCATCGTGTCCAGCTCTACGGCCGAGGTATAACGACGCAGTTCGTCCACTTTCAGTTGGCCGATGCCATGTTCGGCGCTGATGCTGCCGCCGTGTGCGGCCACCAGATCATGAATGGCGCGACGGATACCCGGTTCCTGCGCGGCCACGTGCTGCGCATCGCCACCGGCGAGCCAGTTGATGTTGAAATGCAGGTTGCCATCACCGGCATGGCCATAGGCCACCAGCGTCCCCTCAGGCACGGCGCGCTGCACCCAGGCGGACGCTTCCGCAACGAACGCGGGCAGCGCCGACACCGGCACGGAAATATCATGCTTCACGCCCAGACCCGCGCGCCGCTGCGCCGCCGGTATGGCTTCGCGCAAGGCCCAGAACGCGAGCCGCTGACGTTCGTTGGCGGCGAGCACGGCATCGAGCACCCAGCCTGCGCTCATCGCCCGCGTCAGCGCGTGCTGCAGCAGTTCATCCAGCGGCTCGTCGACGCAGCTGCCGAGCTCGCACAGCACATACCATTCGTTGCCCAGCCCCAAAGGCGCGAGCGTGCCGGGAATATGCCGGCAGGCCAGCTCGATAGCCGCGCGCGGCAGCAATTCGAAAGAGTTCAGGCGCTCACCGGCCGCGCCGCGCAGTTGCGCCAGCACGGCGATGGCGGCACTCACATCGGGCACCGCGAAAAATGCCGTCGCCGTAGTGCGAATCGCCGGCCAGAGTTTGAGCGCGGCTGCGGTGATGATGCCAAGCGTGCCCTCGGCGCCGATCAGCAGCGATTTCAGATCGTAGCCGGTGTTGTCCTTGCGCAGCGCACGCAGCCGCTGGAACACGCGGCCATCAGGCAATACCGCTTCGATGCCGAGCGTGAGATCGCGCGCCATGCCGAAGCGCAGCACGTTCAGACCGCCGGCATTGGTGCTGAGATTGCCGCCGATCTGGCAGCTGCCAGCCGAGCCCAGTTCGAGTGGAAAATAGCAGTCGGCCTCGGCCGCCGCCTGCTGCACACTGGCGAGCAGGCAGCCCGCTTCCACGGTCATTGACAGATTGGCCGCATCGATGGCGCGGATGCGATTCATGCGCGCCAGGCCAATGACCAGTTGCGTGCCCGATTCATCCGGCGTGGCGCCGCCGCAGTAGCTGGTATTGCCGCCCTGGGGCACGACGCCGACGCCGCGCGCGTTGCACCAGGCCAGAATCTCCGAGAGTTGCGCGACCGTGTCCGGCAGGGCCACGCCGAGTGCCTGGCCGCGATACAGGTGCCGATGATCGCTGAGGTAGGGCGCTACCTCGCCTGCGCCCGTGAGCAATGGCGCAGCGCCACAGGCGCGGCGCAGTGCCGCGAGCGCGGCGCCCGCATCAGTTGGCACGCTCAAGTCACTCAGGCCGTGGCAATCGCGCGCAGTCTGCAACCGGGCTTGGTAAGCAGCATCTGCACGTCGCCAAGCTGGCGCTCAGCGAAGCCGCCTTCGCAATAGCACAGGTAGAACTCCCATAAACGGATGAACTGATCGGAAAGTCCGAGCTTGCGCACTGCCGCCAGGCGCTCAAGGAAGTTACGCCGCCACAGCGCCAGGGTGCGCGCGTAGTGCGGGCCGATATCCTCGAGATGAAATATCTTCATATCGGTTGCCCGGCGCAGCGAATCGCCGATGGCGCTTACCGAAGGAATAAAGCTGCCGGGAAATACATAGCGCTGGATGAAATCAACGCTGCGCAACGCGGCGCGGTAATACTGATCCTGGATGGTGATCGCCTGCAGCAGCATGGCGCCGGAGTCCGACAGCAGTGCGGCGCACTTGCGCAGATAGGTATCCAGGAAGCGCGCCCCCACGGCCTCGATCATCTCGATCGATACCAGCTTGTCATAGCGCCCATCGAGGTCGCGATAGTCCCTGAGCAGCAGGGTGATGCGCTCGTTCAATCCCGCTTTGGCGATTCTGGCGGCCGCATAGTCGTGTTGCCGGCGTGAAATAGTGGTCGTGGTGACGCGACAACCATAGTGCTGCGCAGCGTGTATCGCCAGCCCGCCCCAGCCGGTGCCGATC
>JBAVRE010000119.1:0-20693 GCA_049694695.1 Steroidobacteraceae bacterium
GCATCAACGTGTTCGGTCCGATGACGATGGCCGTCAAGAACCCTTCCAGCATCACCGCATTGAGCAGCCCCGTCGGCCGCCGCAGCAGGCACTCATCGAGCCTCTGAAAATTCTCGTTCGTGAAGGCCTGGATCATGGTGATGGCATCGTTACGTCCCGAACCGCCAGATCTCCAGTCCCCTAAGCCAACGGCGGGGGCTGCCGCTCCACGCGCGGAATTGATTCAGCTATACATGCCCAGCGCGGCGCCGAAGACGTCCAGATGGTCATCGCCGGCTGCACGAGGTTCGGGTCATCCAGCGTCCCCGCGCGTACGCCAATGACATGCGGCCGCGCTTCGGCAGCAGTGAACAACGGAGTGCCGCACTGCCTGCAGAACTGTCGATGAATGATATTCCCACTGTCCGCCACACTCCGGTAGTCGCCGGTCTCGCCGTGCGTCGAAAAGGACTCCGTGCGAAAGAACACATTGACCGTGGCATTGCCCGCTGCCACGTACTGGCAAACCCGGCACCAGCACACCCGCGTGATCACTGGCTCCGCCTTGCCTTCATATCGCACGGCCTTACATAGACACCCACCCTGAATCGACACAATAGTCCTCCACTTCCCCGACGCGCCGGTGGCGTTCCTGGGGATGCTAACGCAGCCACGAGGTGTTGTAGAAGTCGTCCTGCAACATTTGCGGCAAGCCGCCCGCCAGAGTGAGTGAGAGTGCGAGGCTTCCTGCGGGCGGCCCCTGTTGCATGCTCGCGAGCAATGGTGTAACTACACTGCAATGCCTGTGGGGATGTTGCCGTGAAGAAGCCATGCGTGCCACTGAGGGCTTCGGTCGCGTCGCAGCCTCGAAATCCCGAGACCTTGCATGAGTGATATCTCGACCCTGGGCCTGGGCCTCATGGGTTCTGCGCTGGCCCGTGCCTTTGTCAATGCCCGGCGTAGCGTGACCGTCTGGAACCGCTCAACAGCCAAGGCACAAGCACTCGTCGACTTGGGAGCTAGCGCCGTGAACAGCGTGTCGGCGGCCGTCGCGGCGAGCCCGGTCGTATTGATCTGCATCGACAGCTATCAGACCACCCGGGCGCTCGTTGATACGCCGGACGTCATCAAACTGCTTCCAGGGCGAGTCATCGTGCAGCTGACGACGGGCAGCCCGAACGAGGCGCGCGACGCCGCGGCCTGGTTCAGCTCGCACGGTGTGCTGTATCTGGACGGGGCGATACTGGGCGGGCCGGCAAACTTCGCTACACCCAGGGCGATGATTCTCTACTCCGGGCCACGGGAACTCTTTGATCGGTACAAGGCGTTGCTCGGCGTGCTTGGCCCGGACACGCGTTTCGTCGGAGCAAACATTGGCGCGGC
The DNA here is from genome assembly GCA_049694695.1 of Steroidobacteraceae bacterium. GTDB lineage: Bacteria > Pseudomonadota > Gammaproteobacteria > Steroidobacterales > Steroidobacteraceae > FEN-1191. The sequence goes on from JBAVRE010000119.1 coordinate 1,363, forward strand.
CGCCGCGATCGATATGGCCTGGCTCGCCAGGCACTGCGGCACCTATGCGGGCGTCGCGCACGGTGCGGCCATTTGCGAGGCGGAAGGCGCTGATCTGGAAATCTACGCCTCTTTGTTTGCCGCGGGCGACACGGCGCGGTCGATGATCGATATCATCAGCAAGGGCGCCTTCGCGAATCCTCCCGCGACCCTGAGCGTCTGGCACACGGCGCTGCGGCGTCTGCAGGATCAGGCGCGCGATACCGGCATCAGCAGCGAGGTTCCGGATCTGGTCGCAGGCATCATGGGTCGCGCCGCGGCGGCAGGGTTCGGCGAGGAGCACGTCGCGGCCATTGTGAAGGTTCTGCGTAATGAGCATGTATGACTGAGGGTCAATGGCACGACGTGGGTAAAGTCGAGGAGCTGGCCAGGCAGCCGCTGCAGCAGATACTGCTGGGGCGTACCAAAATCGCGCTGTCGTGCATTGAGGGTCGGTTCGGGGCCGTACACGGCGTCTGCAATCACGTGGGTGGGCCGCTCGGACAGGGCACGCTGGATGGCGAATACATCGTCTGTCCGTGGCACAACTGGAAATTTCATCGCGTGACGGGCGAGGGCGAGCCGGGCTACGAAGCGGATCGGGTGCCGCGCTTCTCATGCAAAGTCGAGGGTGATCGGTTGCTGGTGCACGACACGCCGGAAACCAAGCGCAACCGGCTCCCGCACGCACCCCACCCACTCGATCGCGACACGACGCGCGTTGCTGGACCGCTGCGCGTGCTGGGGATTTCCACCACGGTGATGGATGACCAGCACCCGCGTTATTCCACCTCCGAGGCGCTGTTGGGCAGCGCGCTGGAGCATGCGCAGGCGAAGCACGGCCTGGAAACGCGGATGATCAAACTTCGCGAGCTGACTTTCCGCGCCTGCGAAGGCTATTACTCCAAGAGCGCACAGGCCTGCACCTGGCCGTGCAGCATCTCGCAGATGGATCCGCAGGATGGCATGAACGCGGTTTACGATAGCCTGGTCTTCTGGGCAGATGTGATCCTGGTGGCGACGCCGATCCGCTGGGGCGCGGCCAGCTCTTTGTACTTCAAGATGGCTGAGCGCCTGAATACGGTACAGAATCAGGTCACGCTCCGGAATCGCGTGATGCTCAAGGACAAGGTGGCCGGGCTGATCGTAATCGGCGGCCAGGACAACATCCAGGCGGTCGCGGGACAAATGATGCAGTTTTTCGGCGAGCTCGGGCTGCACTTCCCGCAGTTTCCCTACATTGCCCACAGCCGTGGCTGGACTGCCGAGGACATGGAGCGCAATGTGGAGTTCGTCCAGCACAGTACAGCGCTGCACGATGGCGCCCGGGCGCTGATCGAGCGTTGCCTGGATATGGCCGCGCGCCTGCAAAGCGGCGCCGCACCTGCGTTTGAAAAGAGCGGGCGCAAGGCCTCCGGGCTCGAGCGGCGCAGTACTGCTGAAAAAGCCTAGCGAATGGAACCGCAGGCCGGCGAACTTTATCACCGCCAGGCGGTTGATATCCTGCAGGTCATCTGGGGTGAAGGGTTCCTTTCCCCCGGCGGGCCGGACGAAGTGGCCCGGCTGATCGCGGATGTGGACCTGCGTGGCCTGTCGCTGCTGGACATCGGTTGTGGTGCCGGTGGCATCGATATCGCCCTGGTCCGCAACCACGGCGCCGGATTCGTGACCGCGATCGATGTCGAGGACACGGTGCTGGCCTGTGCCCGCGCGCTCATCACCCGCGAGGGCTTGAGTGCGCGCATCGGCGCGGTCAAAGTCGCTCCAGGCCCGCTGCCGTTTCCTCCCGGCAGTTTCGATGTGGTGTTTTCCAAGGACAGCATCGTCCACATCGCCGACAAGCATGCGCTGATGCGCGAGGTGTTCCGCGTGCTCAAGCCCGGCGGCAGGTTCATCGCTTCGGACTGGCTGATCGGCCACGATCACGCGCCCTCGCCAGCGATGGCAGCCTATATCGCGGCCGAGGGGCTGTATTTCGGCATGGCCTCGCCGTTGCGCTACCAGGATGCGATGCAGAGTGCCGGCTTTGTCGATGTGTCGACCACCAGTCGCAACGCCTGGTATTGCGAGACTGCCAAACAGGAACTGGAGCGCCTGCGTGGCTCACTCGGCGCGGCCGCGGCCAGGATCGTCGGCCAGGATTTTGTCGAACAGAATATCCTGATCTGGTCGCGCATGATTCCCGTGCTGGAGAGCGGCGAACACTGCCCTACCCACTTGCGCGCCCGCAAGCCGCCCCCGGTTTCGCCCTCAGTGACCGAGCGCGGCGAGTAACGTCCGGCTGGTCATGAAAATCAGGATGACCGAGCCGACAGTCCATAGTGTGGCCCGCGTATCGTGGGTTCTTGCGGACGCGTAGGCGGCAAAGTGCAGCAGTCGCGACGCCACGTACCCATAAAGCAGCACTCGCGCGAGCAGCAGCGAGGGCTCGGTCAGGACATAGAGAAAGCCGGCGACCAGGAAGAATGGCAGGTTCTCCAGATCGTTCAGATGAATGCGCCGCATGCGCTCAACGCGTTCGTCCGGCTCGAGTTGCCTGGGATTTGGCTCAGGGTTCAAAGCAGTCGTCCTGAGGTCTTCTGGCGAGCGGAAGCCACCCTTCACCTGCATCATGCGAACGACGGTCAGCCACGACATGCTCACGGCTTTTAGAATCATGAGCGTCGCTGCGATCGCGTAGGTCGCAAACAGTGGGTTTTGAAAACTTAGCTTGTCCATGGCTCCTCACAGTGCTGTTTGATGATTGCTTTACACAAATTTCCCGCAATTGGCGCGGTGGGTCAATCACCGTGAAACGCGGTAGCAGCCAATGCCCGCTTGAAACTGAACGCGTAGCTCGAGTGTACACAGACCAAAATACTTTCGCCGCGATCCCGCCGCGCAATCACCGCCGGGCAATCGAACAGAATTGCAGCGGCACAGTCGCGGCCGTCGAGCACGGCCTCCACATTGACTGCTGCAGACAGGGCGCGTTTGGCGTGCGGCTCGGCCAGTTCGATGAATGTCCATTTGCCCTCCACATCGACCGCCAGCGCGCCGCTTTGCACCGCAGCGTCGACGAGCGCCGCTGCCGTATCGAGCAACAACCAGCGCGCCGGCGCAAAATGCAGAGCCAGCCCCAGCGAGTCGGAACTCAAGGCGGCGCCGGGAGGCGCATCCCAGGGCACCGGCGGTGCGGTGACGCCCGGCGGAAATGCGAGCTCGATACTGCTGTCTGGCGTCTTCATGACTTCAGTCTCTCGCCGTGTGGATCGACAAATTCAGGAGCACTCACGCGCACGCGTGTTTCGCGCTCGTGCAGCGGGTCGCGCGCGATCAGTTCGCTGCCGAGCGGCACACTGCGGGCCACAAATGCGAGCGCGATACATTGGCCCAGAGCCGGGCTGTACACCGCCGAGGTCACATAGCCACAGGCGTGCCGCGATTCATCGAGGCGCGTGAGCTGAGCGCCACCCAGAAAACTGGAACGCGCGTCGCTCGCATGCAGACCCACCAGGCGCGGCCGCGTCTGCTCATGCAGACCGGGGCGATCGAGCAGCTCGCGGCCGATGCAGGCATTTGCGGACTTCAGCAGTGCGTCCATGCCAAGATCATGGGGAGTCGTCTGCCCGTTGAGCTCGGTGCTCACGAGATACCCTTTCTCAACGCGCAGGATGTCGAGCGCTTCCAGACCATAGGGAGCGAGGCCGCCGTCCACCAGCGCTTGCCACAGCGATGCTGCGCTCGCGGGGCGGCAGTGCAATTCAAACGCCAGCTCGCCGGAAAAACTTGCGCGCAACACCCGCAGCTCACGCCCGTCCCATCGACCGGTCGCGAAATCCATGTGCTTGAGCGTCGCCATCGCGGCATGCCAGTCGGCGCCCAGGACCTCGCGCAGCACCGCGCGGCTGTGCGGACCGGCGACCGCAATCACGGCCCAGGCTTCCGTGACATCCGTGATCGTGACCCGGTGCTGCGAAAATCCGGCAGCTTGCCAGAATTCGAAGTGCGCGAGCGCGTGCCCCGCATGCCCGGAACTTACCGTTGCGACGAAGCGATCCTCGGCGAGCCGCAGCACGAGGCCATCGTCCAGCACGCAGCCGTCCTCGCGCAGCATCACCATATATCTGCTGCGCCCGACCTTGATCGTGCTCGCCCTGGTGAGATACAGCCGATCCATGAATGCCGGCGCATCCTTACCCGCCACTTCGAGCTTGCCGAGCGTCGAGCCATCGACAATGCCGCCGTGCGCGCGCACGCGCGTCGCCTCGGCAATGCCGGCGCGCGTCGCGTCGGCGCCATTGGCGCGGTAATAGCGCGGCCGCATCCACAGGCCCATTGACTCCAGCTCGCCACCATTGGCCACATGCCAATCGTGCAGCGGCGTGCGACGCTCGGGCCTGAGCGCGTGCCCGCGCCGTTCGCCGCACAGTGACGACAGCGTCGCCGGCGTAAACGGTGCGCGCGCCTGGCTGACGCCGACGGCTGCGAGCGGCTGGCCGGAAATCTCGGCAAGGATCGCAGCGCCGAGTACGCCACTGGTACGACCCTGCTCGGTGCCGATGCCCAGAGTGGTGTAGCGCTTGACGTGCTCGATATCGCGAAACCCTTCCGTCCAGGCCTGGCGCAGGTCAGCGACCGTGACATCGTTCTGCAGGTCGACGAACTGCCGCTTCTCCTGCGCGCGGCTCGCTGGCGAGCGCCAGAACAAGGCGAAGTGCGGCGCGCTATCGCCGCGGCCGGAAGGGGCCGGACCGCGTGTGGGCGCGGAACCCGCGCCTGCAGCGGGGCCTGCAGCCGCAGCCGCAGCGGCAGCCGCAGCCGCGGCTGCGCATCCGGCGGCGTATCCATCACTGAGCGCCTGGCCGAGCTCGAGATATCCCTGCGCCGCGCCGCAGCTGATCCGTCGCGGCGTCGCCTGGCTGGCAACAAAGGCGCCGAGTTCTCCCGCATATTGGCGAACGCCGCCCTCATGCAATCCCACCTGCAGCGATGGCGTCCACCCGCCGCTGACCAGAATCGCATCGCAGCCGATGTTGCCCATCTGGTCCGGAAAAGCCAGCGGCGCGACGCGTGCCGTGTGCACTGCGCGGCTCCCGGCCGCGGCAATCACCGCATGACCTGCCAGGCACTGCACGCCGGCACTGGCAAGATCGGCGAGCGCCGCACACTGGTTCGCAGGCCGGGTATCGACAATGGCAACGACGCGGCTGCCGGCTGCGAGCAGGCGTCGCGCCGTCGCGTAGATCCGATCGTGATTGCCGAAAATCACCAGGCGCTCGCCGGCACGCACACCGTAGCGCGCCCACAGGCGCTCGGCGGCGCCCTGCAACATGACGCCGGGCAGATCATTATTGACAAATGCGATCGGTCGCTCGATCGCGCCTGCGGCGACCACCATCGTGCGCGCCTGGATCCGGAATACCGAGGCGTTGGCCGGCAGGCCGCCAGGCTCGCGATGGGCAACGACCAGATCGGCTGAGCCACCGACCACGGCAGTTTCCGTCAACACCCGCGCACCGCCGGAGGCTAAGCTCGAGAGCGCATCAGCGACCCAGCGCTGTGCTGGCACACCATCGATGATGGCCGTTTCAAATTCCAGCTCGCCACCGCAGCAGGGCTCACGCTCACACACAACCACGCTCGCGCCGGCGCGCATGGCGGCGAGCGCGGCGGCCAGGCCTGCGGCGCCGGCCCCGACCACCAGTACGTCGCAGCGGATGTGTTCGACCTGCGGTGGCGTCAGGTCGCAGGCCGCCGGTGCGGCGCCGAATCCGGCCAGCCGACGTATCATGCCCTCGTAGCTGCGCCACGACGGCCACATGAAAGTCTTGTAGTAAAAGCCAGCACCCAGCAGTCCGCCGCCCGACCCAAGAATTGCCGCGAAGTCGTGACGCAGCGTCGGCCAGCGATTCTGGCTGGTCATGCGCATGCCGTCCGTGATCGCCAGCATCGGCGCCGGTACGTTGGGCACGTTGGCGGGCGCGTGGCCGACGTTGAGCAAAGCGTTGGGCTCTTCTGGACCCAGAGCCAGCAAGCCACGGGGACGGTGGTATTTCACGCTGCGCGCGAGCAGACGCACGCCATTGGCCATTAGGGCGGAAGCTGCGGTATCGCCCGCGAAACCCTGATATTCGCGGCCGTCGAAATGGAAACGCACGGCAGCGGTGCCGAGGCGCGATCCGCTACGCGGGGCGGGTGCGCTCATCGTGCTCCGCCCAGGACGTGCACTTCATGAATCTCGGCCGTCGTCGGATTGCGTCGTATCACCAGCCAGGCGCGGCAACCTGACACGTGCTGCCAGTATTCGAGGCTGTCGTCGCTACGGTTGACGCGTTCGTACAGGCGCGCGAACGCCTCAGCATCCGGCTCGGGCACCAGCGTGCGGAACTGGAATTCCTCCACATCGCGGCGACCGCAGAAAGGACAGGCGATGTTCATGACTACTGGCGCGCGGGGAATGGTCCCGCTCCCCGCTCGTCGAGCATATGTCCGGTGGCAAATCTCGACAGTCGATACGCCTTGATGAGATCGGGAGCGGTGCCGCTGGCCACGAATTTGGCAAACGCGGCCCCCGAGGCGGGAATGCCCTTGAATCCGCCGTAACACCAGCCACCGTTGAGAAACACATTGTCCCACTTCAGCCGATCCATCAGCGGGCTGCCGTCCATCGTCATGTCATTGGTGCCCGCCCACTGGCGCAGCATTCGCAGTGCACCGATCTGCGGCAACAACGCTACCGCGCTTTGCACCACCTGTTCGAGATGCGACCACTGACCTTCGCGGGTATACGAAGGGAAGCCATCGAGCGTGCCGCCCATGACAAGCCCGCCGCGATCGGATTGACAGATGTAGACATCGGTGTCGGCATACATGTAGATCAGTACCGTGCTCAGCAGGGGCTTGATCGGCTCGGTCACCATGGCCTGCAACAGATGTGTTTCCACCGGCAGGCGGAGGCCGAGCAGCGTGCCAATCGCACCGGTGTGACCCGCTACCGCGAAAACGATGCGATCGGCGGCTACATAGCCACGGGTCGTCTCGACGCCGCTCGCGACCCCGGCCGCCGTGCGTACGCCCGTGACCTCGCAGTCTTCGATGATTTGCACGCCGAGCGCCGCGGCCGCACGCGCGTAACCCCAGGCAACGGCGTCGTGGCGCACCGTGCCGCCGCGCGGCTGCAGCAGACCGCCGACGATGGGAAAGCGCCGCGGCACGCGGAGATCCAGCGCGGGCACAAAGCGCGCCAGTCCGGCGCGATCGAGCAGCACCGCGTCGATGCCGGCCAGGCGCAAGGCGTTGCCACGGCGCGCCAGCGTGCTCATATCATCGTCCGAGGTGGCCAGATCGACGACTCCACGCGGGCTGTACATCACATTGAAATTGAGATCGCGCGACAGCGACTCCCAGCGACGCAGTGAATCTTCATAGAAATAATGATTTTCCGGCAGCAGGTAATTCGAGCGAACGATGGTGGTGTTGCGGCCAACGTTGCCGTAGCCCACCAGCCGCTTCTCGAGCACCGCGATACGCTTGATGCCGTGGTCGCGTGCGAGGTGATAGGCCGTGGCGAGCCCGTGCCCGCCTGCGCCGACGACCACCACGTCATAGGCCGATTCGAGCGTGGGTTGCCCCCATAACGGCCGCCAGTAGTCGCCGCGGCCAAGGGCTGCGCGCAACAGCGCCGCCGCCGAGTAGTGCGGTGAGGTTCTAATCAATCAATGCGCTCCGTGGTCGTGCCGCTGCTGGTGTAATATTTCGCGCCAAGTTTACGCAGGTATTGAAGCTTGTGAAGTCTCATTATCGGGTGGTGATTATCGGTGGCGGCATCGTCGGCACGAGCGTGCTGTATCACCTCACGCGGCGCGGCTGGACTGATATCGCGCTGATCGAACGCGCGGAACTCACCGCCGGCTCCACCTGGCATGCCGCTGCGGGCTTTCACGTATTGAATGAGGATCCGAACGTCGCGGCGCTGCAGTCCTACACGATCAAACTGTACCAGCAGATCGAGCAGGAAAGTGGCCAGAACGTTGGCATGCACATGCCGGGCGGATACAGCCTGGCTACTACACCGGAACGCTGGGAGTGGCTCAGGGCCGAGGCGGCCATCTATGAAACGCTGGGGATCGGCGCACGACTCGCAACCGCCGAGGAAATCGTCGCGGCCTGCCCGATCGTCGATCCGACCGGACTGCTGGGCGGTTTGTTCGACCCGCACGAGGGTGCAGTCGATCCGCATGGCGCGACCCATGCCTTCGCCGGCGCGGCGCGCAAACGCGGCGCCGAGGTGATTCTACGCAACCGCGTGGTGGCGCTGACGGCGCTGCCCAACGGGCACTGGCGCCTGGACACCGAGCACGGCGCGGTAACGGCCGAGCACGTGATCAATGCCGCCGGGCTCTGGGCGCGGCGCGTTGGCCACATGGCGGGGGTCGACCTGCCGCTGACACCCATGCAGCACCATTACCTGATCACCGAAGACCTGCCCGAACTCGTGGCGCGCAAGGATGAAATGCCCTGCGTGACCGACCTCGAAGGCTTCACCTACCTGCAGCAGGAACGCAAGGGTATCCTGCTCGGCATCTACGAGCGCAACCCCAAACACTGGAAGACCGAGGGCGCCGAGTGGGATTACGGCATGGAGTTGATTCCCGAGGAGATCGAGCGGATCGGCGCCGAACTCAGCATTGGCTTTGCCCGTTTCCCGAGACTCCAGGATATCGGCATTCGCAAGTGGGTGAACGGCGCGTTTACTTTCACGCCGGACGGCAATCCGCTGGTCGGCCCGGTGCCGGGTCTGCGCAACTATTGGACCGCCTGCGGATGCATGTCCGGGTTTTCGCAGGGCGGTGCCATCGGCCTGGTACTCGCGAACTGGATGGTGGATGGCGATCCGGGCGCCGACATCTTCGGCATGGACGTGGCCCGCTACGGCGCGTTTGCCAGCAACAATAAATATCTGCGCGACATGACTGCGCAGTTCTACGCGCGGCGCTTCGTAATGGCCTATCCCAATGAAGAACTGCCCGCCGGCCGGCCCCTCAAGATGACGCCCAGCTACGACGCGCAGAAAGCGGCAGGCGCGCACTTCGGGGTCGTATGGGGAATGGAGAGCCCGCAGTTCTTCGCGCCGGGCCAGCCGGACTTCGTCGAGCAACCGTCACTGCGTCGCTCCAACGCGCACGCGATCGTCGCGGCCGAGGTCGCCGCGACCCGTAGCGCCGCGGGTCTGCTCGATACCAGTGTGTATGCCCGCTATGAAGTCTCGGGTCCGGGCGCCGCAGCCTGGCTCGATCAGCTGCTCGCCAATACTCTGCCGCCGGTCGGGCGGCTCCGGCTCGCGCCCATGCTCGCGCCATCCGGCAAGCTCATGGGCGATCTCACTGTGACACGGTTGGCGCCGGATCGGTTCTGGCTCGTGGGTTCCTATTATCTGCAGGAGTGGCACCTGCGCTGGTTTCGCGATCACCTTGGCTCCGCGAACGTCAGCATCGAAAACCTTTCCGAGAGCTGGCTCGGGTTTTCCCTGTCCGGTCCGCGCTCGCGCGATATCCTGGCCAGCCTCACACACGTCGATGTCAGCGACGCGGCGCTGCCGTTTCTCGGCTGCCAACGCATCGATGTCGGTCTTACGCAAGCGGTGGTTGCACGCCTCTCGCTCACGGGCGAACTCGGCTATGAAATCACCGCGCCGGCAAGTCAGCAGCGCGCACTCTGGGATGCGCTGCAGGAGCACGGCGCACCGCTCGGCATGAAACCGATCGGCATGCGCGCGCAGGACAGCCTGCGACTCGAAAAGGGCTACGGCGTCTGGTCGCTTGAGTTCACCCAGTCCTACACGCCGGCCATGACCGGCCTCGACAGATTCATTGCCTACGACAAGGGCGAGTTCATTGGCCGCGAGGCGGTGCACAAGGCCAGGGCGCTCGCACCGGATCAGCGTCTGGTGCTGCTCGCGGTAGCTGCGCTCAATGCGGATGTCACCGGATTCGAACCGGTGTGGGCCGGGACGCGCAAGGTCGGGTTCGTCACCTCCGGCGCCTATGGGCACCATGTCAAACAGAGTCTCGCGCTCGCCTATGTCGATCGCGACATTGCGGATTCACCCGTCCCGCTCGAGGTACACGTGGTCGGCGAGCGCCGGCCGGCGCGACTGCTGGCCGAACCGCCGTACGATCCAAAAGGCAGGAAGCTGCGCAGCTGATGCAAATGACTGCGCTACCAACATTTGCCTTGCTGACGCTGGTCGCGCTGGCCACCGTGGCCGGCGCCACCAGCCCCGACGAAGGCTGGCCGGCCTATGGCGGCGCGCCGGGCGCGCCGAATTTTTCTGCGCTGAGCGACATCAACACCGTCAACGTCACGCAGTTGCGCCTCGCCTGGCAATGGCAGACCGGCGAGACGCCCCTTAAAGAATTCGGCGCCTCGCCGGGCATGTTCGAGACCACGCCGATTGTCATCGATGGCGTGATGTACCTGAGCACGCCCTACAACCGCGTCGTCGCGCTCGACCCGGGCACGGGGCGGCAACTGTGGAGCTACGACCCACGGCCCTATGTGGATGGCCAGCCACCCAACGGCACCGGCTTCGTGCACCGCGGCGTGGCCGCGTGGCGCGAGCCCAGGACGCACGCGCTGCGCATCGTGATCGCCTCGCGCTATCGGCTGATCGAACTGGATGCGCGCAGTGGCAAGCCGGTGGCGGGCTTTGGGCGTGAGGGCGTGGTGAATCTGCTCGAGGGCCTGCAGTGGCCTGTGAACCGCAGGCACTACACCAACACTTCGCCGCCACTGGTCTACCGCAATCTCATCATCGTCGGCAACGGCGTGGCCGATCGTCTCATCTACCGGCGCGATCCACCCGGCGATGTAAGCGCCTACGACGCGCGCACCGGGCGGCGCGTGTGGAGCTTTCATACGGTGCCGCGCGACGGCGAGTTCGGCGCCGACACCTGGGGCAATCATTCCAACCGGGTCACCGGCCACACCAATGTGTGGGCGCCGATGAGCATCGACGCGCGGCGCGGCCTGCTGTACCTGCCGGTGGGCACGCCGAGCAATGATTTCTACGGCGGCAATCGGCCCGGCGACAACCTGTACGCCGATTCCATCGTCTGCCTGGATGCCAACACCGGCAAGCGCCGCTGGCATCGCCAGCTCGTGCACCATGGACTGTGGGACTACGACGCGCCGGCCGCACCCACGCTGGTGAAAATCCTCAGGGCTGGTAAGACGATCGATGCGGTTGTGCAGCTGACCAAGCAGGGCTTCGTGTTCGGGTTTGATCGCGTCAGCGGCGCACCGCTGTGGCCGATTGAAGAACGTGCGGTGCCGCCGAGCGATGTGCCAGGCGAGCAGGCCGCGCCGACGCAGCCGGTGCCCGTGGGCATGCCGGTGCTGGCGCCGCAGGGCGTGACGCTCGAGGACGCGACCGACCTGACCCCGGAATTGCACCAGCAAGCCCTCGCGGTGTTGAAACGTCTCAGGATCGGACCGCTGTTCACGCCGCCGAGCACGCAGGGAACCCTGATCCGCCCCGGACTGGAGGGCGGCGCCGATTGGGGTGGCGGCGCCTACGATCCGGACACGGGCGTCTTGTACGTCAAGGTCAACAACGATCCCGCGCTGGTTTATCCGGACCTCACTGATGCCGAAGGCAATGTGCCCGAGGTCGGCCCGAATGACAGCGGCGATGAGAGCCTGTTCCTGCAGCATCGCATCCCGCTGCTCAAACCGCCGTACGCTTTCATGGATGCGCTGGACCTGAACGCTGCGCGCCTGCGCTGGCAGCTGCCCTTCGGCGACAACGAGGCGGTCCGCAATCACCCGGCACTGAAGGACGCAAAACTGCCCGCCGCATTGGGTGCCACCGGCGACGCCGGCGCAATTGTCACCCGCGGCGGGCTGGTGTTCGTGGGCGGCGGCGATGCCGCGTTCCATGCCCTCGACAAGCACAGCGGCGTGGAGCTGTGGCGCTATTCCACCGGCAGCGCCAGGACCAACGGCACGCCCATGACGTATCGCAGCGGCGGGCGCCAGTTCGTGGTCATTGCCGTAGGTGGTCCGGGTCCCGGCGCGACCTTGCTCGCGTTTGCGCGCGGCGCGCAGTCGCAGGGCAGCGCAACCTTGGGCAGCGCGCTGCCCTCAGGCCACGGCGTGAAGCTCGTGGAATGGACCTGCTCGCAGTGTCACTCGCTCGACACGGTTACCCGCAAGCGTCTGAACCGCCAACAATGGGAAGCGCAGCTCGACGCCATGATCGCGCGCGGCGCCAGGATGTCTGATGAGCAGTACCAGGAAATCGCCGCCTATCTGGCCGCGCATTTCGGCTCGGAACCCGGGGACTCAGATCAGTCACCAACGCCGCCGCGCAACTAGCGTTTGACGCTCGCGGCTCCCGCCCATTTGTACACTACTCCGCCGCGCATGACGAACACCACGCGGCGCACCGCCGTGAGATCCTTGAGCGGATCGCCGTCCAGGGCAATGATGTCGGCCGCGTAGCCTGGCGCCAGCCTGCCGAGCTGGTCCGCCATGCCGATCGCTTCGGCCGCGACGGCGTTGGCCGAGACCAGCGCCGCCAGCGGAGTCTGGCCGCAATGCTCGACGCGGCCCAGGAACTCTTCGGCATTGCGGCCGTGCGCACCCGCCGTGGCATCGGTGGAGAACACCACCTTGGCGTTGGGCGTGTGTACGGCCATCGTGCACACTTCGAAATCAAAGTGCATGTCGTGATCCATGGTGGCCATGCCAGCCTCGGTGTAGTTGCCCACCCCGAGATACCGTGCCTTGTTGGCCAGATAATTCTGCACCACCAATCCGACCTGCGGACTGATGAACGCGCCGGCGGCAACAGCCGCATCGATATCGGTCTGGGTGGCGTAGGTCGCGTGCTCGATTTCGCGGCAGCCGGCGCGGGCAGCGGCGGCAACCTGTGAACGATAGGCGTGCACCATCGAGCGCAGGCCGACGGCCCTGGCCTCGTCGCACAGGATGCGTAGCTGCTCCTCCGTGAACGTCGGCGTCGCGCCCACGCGCTGGCTGGAGGAGGCGAAGATCTTGATCAGGTCCGCGCCCTGTGACTTGCGCAAGCGCACCGCCGCGATCAGTTCTTCGCGCGTGGTCTTGCTGTCGCCTTCGATCCATGCCAGCGAGGTCAGCACGCGGGGACCGGGAAAGCCGCGTTCGCGAATGGCATCGCGCAGCGGTTTTTCGGTAGGATCGCCGACGGTCTGCACGGTGGTGAAGCCGCCCATCAGGGTGTCCCAGGCCGCGCCCGCGATGCCCAGTGCCGCTTCCAGCGGCGGCTCGGTCTCGGTGGCGATGCGCCCGCTGTGGTCGAAGTGCGAATCCAGGTGCACGTGCGTATCGATCCAGCCTGGCAGCACCGTATAGCCGCGCAGGTCGATGACCGCGCCGCCCGGCGCGGCGTTGAGCGTGGTGATGTGGCCGTCCGCTACTCCGATGCGTGCATTGCGCAGCGTGCCGCCGGTGCCATCGAGCGCATTGCCGGTCAGGATAACCACGGGGCCGGCCGGCGGCGCTGGCGCTGGCACAGGCAGCACCTGTGCCGACAATATGTTGGCGGCGCACAGCGCCGAGATGGACAGTAGCAAGCGGAATTTCACCACGGCAGCACCCTCCAAATTACCAGAACACTAACCGGCCAGTCGCCGCAGCGGCTCGCCTGTGAGGCGGTATATATTCCACTCGCTCATCGGCACGGCGCCCAGCTGCAGGTAGAAATCGATCGCCAGGCGGTTCCAGTTGAGCACCGCCCATTCCAGCCGCCCGCAGCCACGCTCCAGTGTCAGTTGGGCCAGGAAACCCAGCAGGGCCTTTCCCACGCCGCGCTGCCGGCAGCCGGGGTCGACAAACAGGTCTTCGAGGTAGATGCCGGGGCGGGCGAGAAAAGTCGAATAGTTGTGAAAGAACAGCGCGAAGCCGGCCGCCTTGCCATCGCAGTCGGCGATCACGACTTCGGCATAGCGGCGTTCGCCAAACAGGGTGGCGCTCAGCGACTCTTCAGTAGCGACAACCTCGGCCGACAGATTTTCATACTCACCCAGGCCGCGGATGAAACGCAATATCTGCGGCACATCGGCGGCCGTTGCAAAACGCAGGGCGATGCTCATGGGCGAACTATTGCGGTGTCGTCCCGGCCGGCGGCACGGCTGCGGGCGGCGCGGCCTTGTTCTTTTTTGCAGCGACCGGCGGGCCGGCGCTGGTTTCAAAGGACTTGAACGGGCAGTTGCCCGCCTCACGCTTGCTCACCGCGCTCCAGCGATCGAGTGCGCCGCCGTCGGCGGCAAAGGGCAGGGAGGCGTTGCGGCCGGAAACGGCCGACGGGGCAGCGCCGAGCAATGGTGCGGTGGCGATCAGCGACAGCGCGCAGTACCAGTTGGATCGATGCCTTCTGAGGCGTCGAGGAAACATGCTGACTCTCCTCAGAAATCCGGGAACGTGGCGATCAAGGAATTCGACCCTGACTGGAGCGCGTTGGTTCGAATTATCACTCACAGCCGACGCAGTAGCGCCCATTGGGCGCGCTGGGCGAGCCCCTGAACGGGCCGTGCCCGGCACCCTCGGGCTCCTGCGTCGTGCGTGCCAGCTGCAGTCGGGGCAAGAGCATGGAAATGGCTTCAAGGGCCGCGCCACACTTGTGAGCGTCGCTGGCCAGGCCGGTGCGGCGACAGAGGTTGAAATCGTCAGCGAACACCTGCTGCAGGGTTTCCAGGTTTTCGATGGTCGCGTCGATCAGGGTCGTGGTCTCGGTATACATGCTCGACTCCTCCGGGTAGGTCACTGTATATTTATACAGTTCCCGGTGGCCGCGCAAGCGCCATCCTTAAGTCCTTGAACCACAAAGAAGGCATGCTGGTCAGGGGTTATTCAGTTTGCTGTGGTGGCGCCCGTAGAACCAATAGACCGCAATGCCGAGGATCGTCCAGATAATCAGACGCACCCAGGTACCGAATTGCAGCGAACCTGCCATCGCGCTGAGAAACAGCACGCCCATCACACAGGTGAACCACGGCCAGGGAACGCGGAACGGCCGCGGCAGCTCAGGACGGCGGTAGCGCAACACCAGCACACTGGCGCAGACCATCACGAAAGCGATCAGCGTACCTATCGACACCAGTTCTGCCAGCAGCCCCAAAGGCAACAGCCCGGCCATTACGGCGGCGATCGCCCCGGTGATCACCGTAGCGACGTGTGGGGTGCGAAAGTGCGAATGGACGCGCCCCAGCGCGGGCGGCAACAAGCCATCCTGCGACATCGCCAGCAGGATGCGTGACTGGGCCAGGATCATGACCAGGATGACTGAAGTGAGGCCGGCAATGGCGCCGATGATCACCCACACGCTCAACCAGTGCAGCTCGGGGTGTGCTTCCATCGCCAGTGCGACGGGCGCGGCATCGTTGAGTTCGCGATAGGGCATCAGGCCAGTCAGGGTGCCCGCCATCAGAATGTAGAGCAAAGTGCAGATCGTCAGGCCCATGAGGATGCCAAAGGGCATGTCGCGCGAGGGATTACGCGCTTCCTGGGCCGCAGTCGATACCGCATCGAAGCCAATGTAGGCAAAGAAGATCACACCCGAAGCACGCAGGATGCCCGACCAGCCAAACTCGCCCCACACACCGGTATTGGGCGGAATGAACGGATGCCAGTTGGCGGCGTTCAGGTGTGCGGCACCAAAACCGATGACCGCCAGAATGACCCCCACCTTGACCATGACGATCATTGCATTCGCCACCGCTGACTTCTTGATACCGATGTAGCAGATGGTCGCGGCGATCGCGGTGATGCACATCGCCGGGAAATTCAGCAGCGCGCCGGTGGTCACGATCTTGAAACTGTTGCCCACCGCGGCAAAGGGCGCGGCCGTGAGGTTGGCTGGCAGAAAGTTGACGCCGAAGTGATCGAGAATCTTGACGAAGTAGCGCGCCCAGCCCACGGCTACCGTGGAGGCCGCGAACATGTATTCGAGCAGCAGATTCCAGCCGATGAACCAGGCGGCAAACTCGCCCAGCGTGGCATAGGTGTAGCTGTAGGCGCTGCCGGCGATCGGCACCATCGAGGAAAATTCGGCGTAACACAGACCCGCGAGCATGCAGCCGATGCCGGCGATGATGAACGAAATGACGATGGCCGGGCCGGCGTGCTGCGCCGCTTCGAGGCCGGTAAGCACAAAAATACCGGTGCCGATAGTGGCGCCGACACCCAGCAGTGTGAGCTGCCATGGGCCGAGCACGCGTTTGAGCTGTGAATCGCGGTGCTCGGTATGAATGTGTTCGAATGATTTGGTCGCCAGCAGTTTCTTCAGCATGGGTTGGTTCTCTTGTCAGGCGGTCTCGACGCTGTCGGGCTCTACCGCGCCATTTTCCCTGGCGCGCAACGGGGCAACAAGATGTGGCGCAAAGGCGCTGAGCATTGCGGCGTGTACTTTAGGCGACCCTGCCAGCACATCGCCACCATGTTGATAGGGGCTGCCATCCAGCGCGCTGATATGGCCGCCGGCTTCCTGCACCAGCAGCGCACCGGCGGCCGTGTCCCAGGGTTGCAGCCCCATCTCCCAAAAACCGTCGACGCGACCGGCGGCGACATAGGCCAGATCGAGCGCGGCCGCGCCCGGGCGGCGCACCCCGGCGACCTGCGGGATGATGGTGCGCAGCATGGCCAGATATGCGTCGAGATTGACCTTGGCGCGGAACGGGAACCCCGTGGCCAGCAGTGCGCCTTCGAGGGTGCGCTGCTTGCTGACGCGGATCTTGTGATTTTCGAGCTGTGCCCCGGCGCCGCGCGTGGCGGTGAACAGCTCCAGGCGCAGCGGATCGTAAACGGTCGCCACCTCGAGCCGGCCACGCACCTGGGCGGCAATCGAGACCGCAAACACCGGGAAGCCGTGCACGAAATTGGTGGTGCCATCGAGCGGATCGATGATCCACTGCACCTCGTGATCACCGCTGACCCCGCTTTCCTCGGCGAGCACGGCGTGTTCGGGGTAATGGCGGCGGATGATGGCGATGATTTCCGCTTCGGCCGCGCGATCGACTTCGGTGACGTAGTCGTGGCGACTCTTGCTGGCAATTTCGATGCCCTCGAGGCGCGGAATGCTGCGCACGATCACTTCGCCGGCGCGACGGGCCGCCTGGATGGCGATATTGAGCAGTGGATGCATGGCTCAACTAGAATAGCAGGATATGCAGGATATGCAGGCACTGGCGATTCGCGTGGTTCTGGTCGATACCTCGCACCCGGGCAATATTGGCGCCGCGGCCCGCGCCATGAAGAACATGGATCTGTCCGAACTGGTCCTGGTTCGCCCGCGCCAACACCCTTCGGCAGAGGCGCTGGCGCGCGCCTCAGGGGCGGACGATGTGCTGGCTGGCGCGCGCATCTGCACCAGCCTGCAGGCGGCAGTGGCCGACTGCGCGCTGGTGCTGGCCTGCACCGCGCGCGAGCGCGATCATTATTACCGCGTCCTGGATGTGCGCGAGGCGGCGGCACGCGCCGTGGCCGAAGCGGCGCTGGCGCCGGTGGCCATCGTATTTGGCGCCGAACACAGCGGCCTGGCCAATGAAGATCTGGCCAGCGCGCACGCGCTGCTGCGCATTCCGACCGGCGCGCGCTACGCCGCGCTCAATCTGGCCATGGCGGTACAGATCGTCAGTTATGAGATCATGCGCGCGCGCGGCGCGACGGTGGCACAGCCGGCGCGCGAGCAGCCCCTGGCCACTACGCACGACATGGAGCTCATGTACGCACACCTCGAAAGCGTGATGGCGGAAGTCGGATTCCGCGATCGCACGCAGAAAGGCGGCAACCTCATCAGCCGCATCCGCCGTTTCCTGCAGCGTGCCGAGCTGGACAGCAACGAAGTGAACATCCTGCGCGGCCTGCTCACCGCCGTGCAGCAGCAGCGTCGGCGCGCGGGCGCCTGAGTCATGCCGCAAGCCGCGCCCATCTATCTGGACTATGCCGCCACCACGCCGGTCGATGCGCGCGTGGCGGCGCGCATGGCGCAATGCCTCACGGCCGACGGTGCGTTCGGCAATCCGGCCTCGACCCACGCCTACGGGCGGCAGGCGCGGGCGCTGGTGGAAGAGGCGCGCGGGCGCATCGCCGCCCTGATCGGGGCGCGCCCCGGTGATATCGTCTTCACGTCGGGCGCTACCGAAGCGAACAATCTGGCCATTCTGGGTTTCGCACGCGGCGCGCGCCGGCTGAACGAGGCGCAGCGCAGACCGGGCGAGCGCAGCGGCGCCGCAGTGATCAGCGCGCTCACCGAACACAAGGCGGTGCTCGATCCCTGCCGCCAGCTGGAGCGCGAAGGGCTAGGCGTCGTCTACCTGACGCCCGGGGACAGCGGGCGCATCGAGGCGGCGCAACTGGCCGCCGCCCTGCGCCCCGACACGGTGCTGGTCTCGCTCATGCACGCCAACAACGAAACCGGCGCCATCGCCGATATCGCGGCCATCGGCGCCCTGTGCCGGGCGCACGGCGCCGCCCTGCATGTCGATGCCGCGCAGAGCGCCGGCAAGCTGGCGCTGGATGTCGAAGCGATGCACATCGACATGCTCTCGTTTACAGCGCACAAGCTCTACGGCCCCAAGGGCATTGGTGCGCTCTACGTGCGCCAGTCGCGGCGTGCCCTGTTGCAGCCGCTGATGTATGGCGGCGGCCATGAACGCGGCCTGCGCTCCGGCACCCTGCCAGTGCATCAGATCGTCGGGTTTGCGATGGCCTGCGACCTGGCCGCGATGGATCGGGAGGCCGAGGCCGAGCGACTTAAGGCGTTGCGGGCGCGGCTGTGGCGGGGCGTGGCTGACCTGCCCGGGGTCATCGCCAATAGCCCGGCGATGCACTGTGTGCCTGGCATCCTCAATGTGTCCTTCGGCGGCATCGAGGGCGAGAGTCTGCTGTTCGGGCTCCAGGAGCTGGCACTCTCCAGCGGTTCGGCCTGCAACTCGGACAGCGACGAACCCTCGTACGTGCTGCGGGCCATCGGCCGCGATCGCGAGGGCGCGCAGAGCTCGCTGCGCTTCAGCCTCGGGCGCGGTACCACGGAGGCGGATATCGACGCCACCATTGTTGCCGTGCGCCGCGAAGTGTTGCGCTTACGTACCATAGGCGGCCGTGGCGGTTCGGCCGGCATGGCAGCGGGGGCGGCGCCGGCTGGCCTCGCCACGAGTGGCACCGAAGCGATGGCCATCGTTGCCAGGGCAGTCTGCGCCGAGGCTGGGGCCCGGGAGGCCGGCACCTGGATACAGGTAAACCTGAGCTGTCGCGGGCAAACCATTGAACAGGCGAGCATTACTGCCTATGGC
>JBAVRE010000120.1:0-11160 GCA_049694695.1 Steroidobacteraceae bacterium
GCGCACGCTGATTTCGGAGTGGCAGGTCGTACACGGCGTGGCGCACGCGCAGGACGTTGCCATGGCAACCCCGCACAACCGGCTTGCCCTGAAGGGCAGCCTCGACTTCGTCACCGGGCGTTTCGACGAAGTTACTGTTGCACTGATCGACGCCCAGGGTTGCCCCCAGGTGCAGCAGAAAGTGCGCGGCCCGTTCCTGAATCCGCAGGTTGAATCGCCGAGCGTGCAAAAAGGACTTACCGGGCCGACACGCAAGTTGCTCGCCAAAGCGAGAGACCTGTTCGGTGGGAAGTGCCAGGTCTTTTATGCGGGAAAAGTCGCGCCGCCGCTCGGCCCCCGGCGCAGGCGTGACTTGGGAAATCGTCAGCTATTCTGACTACCAGTCTATATCGCCACGCGATTCAGCCGCATCGCATTGCTGATCACCGACACGGAACTGAAGCTCATGGCGGCTGCGGCAATCATGGGCGAGAGCAGCAGTCCGAAGAAAGGGTAGAGCACGCCCGCAGCAATCGGTACGCCCAGCACGTTATAGACAAAGGCAAAAAACAGGTTCTGGCGGATATTCCTCAGGGTCGCGCGGCTTAGATGCCGTGCCCGCACGATGCCGCCCAGATCGCCCTTGATTAAGGTGATGCCGGCGCTCTCCATCGCCACGTCCGTGCCCGTACCCATGGCGATACCCACCTGCGCCTGGGCCAGCGCCGGTGCGTCGTTGATGCCATCTCCAGCCATCGCGACGATGTGCCCTTCAGTCTGCAGCTGTTTGATCAACTCGGCTTTTTGCCCGGGCAATACTTCGGCAATGACGCGGTCGATGCCGAGCTTTCTGGCTACCGCCTCTGCTGTGATTTTGCTGTCGCCGGTCAGCATGACGATGGTCAATCCTTCAGCATGCAGCTGACGGATGGCTTGCGGTGTGCTCTCCTTGATGGGATCGGCGACACCGATCAGCCCTGCCGCCTGGCCATCGACGGCAATGAACATTACAGTCTGTCCCTCGCCACGCAGCGCTTGCGCGCGAACCTCGAGCGGTTCGACCACAACGCCCAGGGTCTGCATCATGGCGCTGTTGCCGATGGCGATAGTGCGGTCTCCAATTCGACCGGATACGCCTTTCCCGGTCTGCGATTCAAAGCTGGTCACCGGTTCCAGGGCCAGCTTTCTCGCCGCGGCGCCCGCGACGATGGCGGCCGCCAGCGGGTGTTCACTGGCGCGCTCGAGGCTGGCGCCCCAGCGCACGATGTCGTCGTCGCCAAAGCCGGCGCTGGCCACGACCGTCACCAGCAGCGGCTTGCCCATGGTCAGCGTGCCGGTCTTGTCGGTGACCAGGGTGTCGACTTTTTCCAGTGTCTCCAGCGCCTCGGCATTCCTGATGAGTACGCCCGCCATCGCGCCTCGGCCCGTGCCCACCATGATGGACATCGGAGTCGCCAGGCCCAGCGCGCAGGGGCAGGCGATGATCAGCACTGACACGGCATTGATCAGTGCATGCGCCAGGCGCGGCTCCGGCCCGTGCCAGATCCAGATGCCGAAAGTCAGCACGGCTGAGAGTACTACCGCCGGCACGAACCAGCTGGCCACGCGGTCGGCGAGTCGCTGAATCGGCGCGCGCGTACGCTGCGCAGCCGCGACCATGTGCACGATCTGTGAGAGCAGCGTATCGGCGCCGACGCGCTCGGCACGCATCTGCAGGCTGCCGGTGCCGTTGATCGTGGCGCCGATTAGCTTGTCGTCGACATGCTTTTCAACCGGGATCGCCTCGCCCGTCACCATCGATTCATCCACCGAACTCGCGCCCTCGAGGACGACGCCATCGACCGGCACCTTCTCGCCGGGTCGAACGCGCAGGATGTGGCCGGGTTGAACCTGATCGAGCGCGATGTCTTCCTCACGCCCATCCGCACGCACGATGCGCGCCGTCTTGGGCGCGAGGCCCAGCAATTGCCTGATGGCGGCACTGGTGCGGCCACGTGCCTTCAGCTCCATCACCTGACCGAGCAGCACCAGCACCGTGATTACCGCCGCCGCTTCAAAATACAAGGGCACCATTCCATCCGCCATGCGCACACTCGGTGGAAACAGTGCGGGCAGCAGTAATCCCACCACGCTGTAGATCCAGGCCACGCCGACGCCCAAAGCAATCAGTGTGAACATGTTCAGATGCCGACTCACCAGCGACTGCCAGCCACGCACGAAGAACGGCCAGCCGCCCCATAAAACGACTGGTGTCGCGAGCAGGGCCGCAAGCCACTGCACCAGCATTGGATTCATAAGCCTCGCCAGCAGACCTGGCGCCAGCTCGGCCGCCATGGCCATCACGAACACCGGTAGCGCCAGTGCTGCGCTCACCCAGAAGCGTCGCGTCATATCTATGAGTTCAGCGTTCTCCTCGTCGCCGGCGGGCATCAGGGCTTCCAACGCCATGCCGCAGATCGGACAACTGCCCGGCGCAGTGCGCACGATCTCCGGGTGCATCGGGCAGGTGTACTGCGCCGCGCCCTTGGCAGGCGCAGGCGCAGGCGCCGGCGCTTCCCGGGCATTGCTCAGATACGCCGCAGGATTGGCTGTGAACCTGGCATGGCATCGGGTAGAGCAGAAGTAATAGGTTTTTTGCTGATAGACCGCTCTTGCCGCGGCTGTCTCCGGCTGGACCTTCATGCCGCATACCGGGTCGATAACGCTGGTGCTCAAGGGGCTTGTCCGTGCGTGGCGTGCTCAGAGAGCAATCAGTACCTTCCTTTTTCGCTCGGCGCAAGCGGCTCGCAGGCCGCAACCGGCGGTGCCCTATGCCCGCCACACGCGATGGGGCGCGGCTCAGATCTCGCGCCACCCGACACGCATTGGTTGCCTGCAGCGGCAGAATACCCTTAGTTTTCCTAAGCTTATCAGCGGGGTGCTCGAGGGGGCGCTGGTGTTGGCACGGGCGTTGCTTCGTAGTCCTCGCTTACGGAATAACGGGAGAAAACAATGAACCGCATGTTGAGCAGCATGCTGCTGATGGTATCGCTCGCCGCGCACGGCGCCGCGACCAGTACGCAAGCCAGTCTGACCCTGGAGGGCGCTCGCCATGCCACGGCTGCGGCCATCAATTTTGCGAGAGCCAACAAGGCGCCGGGCGCTGCCATTGCGGTGGTCGACGCCGGTGGGCAGGTCATGCTGCTCGAGCGCCTCGATGGCACCTTTCCGGCTGGTGCGGAAATCTCCATCGGCAAGGCGCGCACCGCGGTAATGTTTCGTCGCCCGACCCGCGCGCTCGAAGAGATCATCAACAAGGGTCGCAATGCGATGATACCGGTCGCCGCAGTTACTTCATTTACGCCGCTGCAAGGCGGTATCCCGATCGTCGTCGATGGCCAGGTGATCGGTGGCATTGGTGTCAGCGGCGCTGCCAGCGCGCAGCAGGACGAAGAGATTGCGATCGCCGGCGCTGCCGCTTTTGCCAACGGCGCGCCGCAGCTCACAGTGCATCACATCGCTGCCGCTGAAGTTCAGAAAGCGTTTGCGGGCGGTGACACCGGCGACACTCTGGTGACCGAGGATGAATTTCGCGTCAACGCCAGTCGTCGCGATCGCGCCGGGCAGGCCGAGGTTCATGCTCGCGATACCGACGTGTTCTATGTATTGCAGGGTCACGCCACCGTGGTTACGGGCGGCGAGGTCGTGGAGCCGCATGAGACGATGCCGGGAGAAATACGCGGTTCGGCGCTGCGCGGCGGTGAGACGCTGCGGATTGCTGCTGGCGATGTGTTGACCATCCCGCACGGCACGCCGCATTGGTTCAAATCGGTCGAGGCGCCGTTTCGTTACTACGTCATTAAATCCGTCACAGCTCCCTGAGCGGGGCGAGGCACCAACATGCGTTTGCATAGCTTGTTTGCGCTGTACCTGTTGACTGCGGGGTTGCTGCAGCCGCCACCCGGCGGTGCCGCGCCGCTGGCCAGCATCGATCTCACGACCGAGGCCGGGGTCGCGCAGGTGCAGGGCAGCTGGCGCTATCAGGACGCTCATCTGGTCGACGTGGATTTTCGTGCCGCCGATGCACAGGGGCAACCTACCGGTGCGCCGGTGCGCACGCAGGAAATCGCGCCGCGCGCCGGCGTTGCGAACTTTGACGACAGCAGCTGGCCCGTCATTGCGCCCGGCACCTTATCTGCCCGGCGCGGCAATGGTCGCGTGTCCTTCAACTGGTACCGTATTACGATCACCGTCCCGGCGCGCATTGGCGATGTCGAGTCCGCGGGTTCGGAGCTCTGGTTCGAGACACGGCTGGATGACTACGCGGAAGTCTGGGTCGACGGCGAAATCGGCCGCGCCTACGGGCAATCCGGTGGTTCGGTGGTGGCGGGTTGGAACGCGCCCAATCGCCTGCTGATTGGTCGGCACGTCAAGCCCGGCCAGAAGATTCAGTTGGCCGTGTTCGGCATGAACGGGCCGATTTCCAACGCGCCCAGCAATTTCATTTATGTGCGCGAAGCCCGACTCTATTTTCTGCCTGGCGTTCCGGGTCCGGTCGCCGTAGCGCCACATGAGGTGAATATTCAGGTTGAGCGTCTCGATCCGGCCATGGACGCCATCGTTCCACCTAACGCCAAGCTCTACAAGCTGGCTGAAGGATTCACCTTCACCGAAGGCCCGGTCTGGGTACGGAGCGGTGGCTATCTGCTGTTCAGCGACCCGGACGAAAACACCATCTATCGATACTCCGATGCCGATGGTCTGGCGGTGTTTCGCGCCCACAGTGGCTACGAAGGCGCGGATATCGGCGAGTATCACCAGCCTGGATCGAATGGGCTGACACTCGACGCCGCTGGCCGGCTCACGATCAACGAGCACGGTCGACGCCGCGTCACGCGTCTGGAACAGGACGGTACACTAACCGTGCTGGCCGATCACTTTCATGGCAAACGGCTTAACAGTCCCAACGATCTGGTTTATCGCTCGGATGGCTCGCTCTACTTCACCGACCCGCCGTTCGGGCTGCCGAAGGTCTATGATGACCTGCACAAGGAGCTGCCATTCAGCGGCGTGTATCGGGTGAAAAACCGAAATGTGCAACTGCTGAGCAGGGAATTCAGGGGCCCCAACGGCATCGCCTTTTCGCCGGATGAAAAATATCTGTACGTCAGCAACTGGGATCCTTCGCATAAGGTCGTCAAACGCTATCCGCTTAAGGCGGATGGCACGCTGGCGCCGGGTGAGTTGTTCGTCGATCTGACCCAGCAGGTTCCGGGCGAGGAAGCACTGGATGGCATCAAGATCGACGTGCTCGGCAATCTGTACCTGTCGGCGCCGGGCGGTGTGTGGATATTCAGCGCGTCCGGCAAGCACCTCGGCACGATTACCGCCCCCAAGCCCGTGCATAACTTTGCCTGGGGCGGGCGCGATGGCAACGAGCTGTATTTGTGCGCACGCAGCGCCCTGTATCGCATTCCGCTGCTGGTGGCAGGCGTGCGGCCATGAGCCCGCGCCTCGCTGCGCAAGCCAACGCTGCCCTCACAGCGCTGGTTCGCTACAGCCACGGTACCACCGCTTTTTTTGTACAGGTGGTCCAGAAACTGGTCTGGCCCAAGGTCGAGCTGGTAATCCGGTTGTGGCTGGCGAAGATCTTTTTCGTTTCCGGTGTGCTGAAGCTCACCAATTGGCAGACAGCGCTCGATCTGGCGGCGCACGAGTACCCGGTCCGCTGGATGAGCCCGCTGACGGCGGCCTACACCGGGGTCAGCATAGAGGTGCTGGGTGGCGTGCTGCTGGCTGCCGGGTTCATGACGCGCTACGCGGCAGTACCGATGCTGATACTGTCGCTGGTCATCCAGGTTTTCTATTTGCCCTTCGACAGTCAACTGTTCTGGGCGGCGCTGCTGGGTTGGTACGCGATCATGGGTGCCGGACCACTGTCGGTTGATCGCCTGCTGCGTCGTGGCCTGGCCGACAGTGCGCTGCCCCTGGTGCCGAGTATCGTTGGCTTTTCTGAGAAGCTTCGCGTTCGCGTCGGGCCGATCTACCTGGCGTTGTTGCGGATCTGGCTGGCGGCGGCATTGTTGTTGTCTGCAGTCGGCGGCAGAGTGCTGGCCGACGAACAACTCACGTTGCTGGGCCGGTGGCTGCCACTGCAAACGGCAGCCCATTTGCCGGCCGCGATCGCAGTTGCCGGCGGTAGCATGCTGATGCCGGGTCTGGCGACGCGTTACACCAGCGTCGCGCTGATGTTTGCCCTGTCAGTAGGTGCCATGATTGATCCACGACTGACTGATGCGGCGTACCTGCTGATGCTGTTGGCCGTGCTGATCACCTTTGGGGCAGGAATTCCGGCCCTCGATCCGCTGGCAATCCGGGTATTAAACAAGACTCTGCCGCAGCGCATGTCGCCAGGTGTCGCAGCTTTGGCAGCGTTGCCGCGCATCGTCATCATTGGTGCGGGATTTGGCGGCGTCAGTTGCGCGGCGGCGCTGCGCAAGGCACCGGCTTCAGTGACGCTGATCGATCGGGCGAATCATCACCTGTTCCAACCCCTGTTGTATCAGGTGGCCACGGCAGCGTTGTCGCCCGGCGACATCGCGGCCCCGGTGCGGCCGCTGTTTCGTGATGCTGAGAATACCCGGGTGCTGCTGGGCACGGTGAGTGGTGTCGACACCGTGC
This sequence comes from Steroidobacteraceae bacterium, assembly GCA_049694695.1. GTDB lineage: Bacteria > Pseudomonadota > Gammaproteobacteria > Steroidobacterales > Steroidobacteraceae > FEN-1191. The sequence continues at coordinate 6,640 of JBAVRE010000120.1, forward strand.
GGCAAATGGTGCAGGTCGATGGACGCGAAATTCCTTACGACTATCTGGTGCTGGCCACCGGCGCAGCGCACAGCTATTTCGGCAAGGAGCAGTGGGCGCCCTTTGCGCCGGGGCTCAAGCGCATCGAGGATGCCACCGAGATCCGTCGGCGCATTCTGCTTGCCTTTGAGCGGGCCGAGGCGACGGACGATGAAAGTGAACGTCGATCGCTGCTGACCTTTCTGATCGTCGGCGGAGGCCCTACCGGCGTAGAACTTGCCGGCGCCATTGCCGAACTGGCGCGCTTTGGCATGGACAAGGAATTTCGCCGCTTCGATCCGGCCGATGCGCGCGTGGTGCTGGTCCAATCGGCGCCACGCCTATTGCCGGCCTTTCCAGAAGGCCTGGCGAGCATCGCGCAGCGTTCGCTGGAGCACCTGAAGGTCGAGGTACTACTTGGCAGCCGGGTCGAGAACATCGATGCCGCGGGTGTGATGGTGAGTGGCAAGCGGCTGGCGGCGCGTACCGTGTTGTGGGCGGCAGGGGTCATGGCATCACCCGCTGCGAAGTGGCTGCAGGCCGAGGCCGACAGCGCCGGACGAGTGAAAGTGGCGGCAGACCTGAGCGTTCCCGGGCTCGCCAACGTCTACGCACTCGGTGACACCGCCAGCAGCAACGCCTGGAAAGGTCAGCCCGTGCCAGGTCTCGCGCCGGCCGCCAAGCAGGGCGGTCTCTATGTCGCGCAGCAGCTGCGACGCCGCATCGAAGCCCGGTCGGCGCTGCCGCCCTTTGCCTATCGCCACCTGGGGAGCCTCGCGACCATTGGGCGCAAAGCGGCGGTTGCCGATTTCGGCTTCATCAGGATCTGGGGCGCCCCGGCATGGTGGCTTTGGGGGTTACTGCACGTCGGCTTTCTGGTCGGCATCCGCAACCGCATGTCGACCATGCTCAACTGGTTCTGGGCTTACCTGACTTACGGCGGTGGTATTCGGCTCATCACCGGCGATATCACGGACCCTGCAGCAGCAGTGTTGCGTGACCATCCGGATCGCGGAGCAGCAGACCGGTCAGCGGCGTAAGCGCATCGAGTTGCACGGGGCCGGGAGAAACATAACTGAAGTGTTGCGCTCGCACGGCCGCATCGGCGCGCTGCACGTCGGCCTGCATCGTGACGTGCCAGCTCCACAAATCATTCGCGAGTGTATCAACCGGCATTTGTCGGCCCGTGCGCGGTGCCAGATACTCGAGCAGCTCAACACCGGGGCCCAGGGCGGCGCGCAGCGCGGTGATGCGCAGCCGCGCACCAAAGACATTGTTCAGATGTTCCTGCTCAACGCCGTAATTCTCGCTGCTGCCGGCGATCTTCAGGCCCAGGGCGTCACGGTAATACTTCAGGCTGGCCTCGGTGTCGGCCACCACGATCGCGGTGTGATCGATGCCCAGAAACAGCCGCTCCGGGTGGTTCTGCCACTTGGCATTACCTTTGCCTGGTGGAAAATGCAGCACCTCCAGGTTGTGATCGTCGGGGTCACGAAAATAGAACGCGCCAATGCCGGCGGCGTTGACATTCCAATGCGGCAACAGCTGCGGGCCGGTGGAGCCGTGCCTGACCTGATGAGCGCGTAGCAAGGCATAGGCGCGATCCAGGTCCGAGACGATGATGGCCACGTGTTGAAACCAGCCATCATTGCTGCGTGAATCTTCAGGGATCGAGCGCCCTGCTGGCGCAATAAACTGTTCGAGTTGCAGCTGTTCGTCACCCAGCTGCAGTGTGACTATGCGCACGCGCGCGCCAAACACGCCGTACAGGTGTTCGTAGGCGTCGCCGGTAACTTCGCGATCGCCAACCGTTTCGAAGCCGAGCACGTCGTGATAGAAGCTGAGGCTGCGCCGCATGTCGCTGACCGGCACCGCTACTGAAGCGACTGCGCGCACCACCGGAACCGGGAGGCTTGCAGCTGCGGCCGCGGTCGCGGGTGCAGCGCTGGCGATCGGATAGAGCGCCGGCAAGGCGAGCAGCACCGCGGCAATGATGCCTGGCGCACAGGACGGCAAACGACTGCTTGTAGCAGGCAAACGGATAGCTGACATGTAAGAACTTCCTCTTGGTATCCTTGTTTTCAGACTGCCTCGGCTCTTAACCGGGCAGCCAGTCGCTCTGCGGTGCGCAGGCTCCAGGCGTAGATGCTCAGGGACGGGTTGACTCGACTCGAGCGCGGCAGGACGCTGCCATCGACCACGTACAGTGAGTTCAGGCCGTGCACCAGGCCCTGAGCATCGACCACCGAGTTCTGCGGGCTGGTGCCGGCGCTCATCGTACCGCTGACATGCGCAGTGCCGCCGATACCAATGCGTTGTGAGAACGCCAGCATGCCGGCTCGCAGCAACGCGTTGCGAAAGTTGCGCACCAGCTGCCGATGCTCGCCAAGCGCTGCCGGGTTGCGGCTGGCGTCGTAGTCCATCACCGGCAGTCCCTGCGTGCTGGCCGAGCCGTCCAGAACGCGATTGTCAGGATGGGCACCGTCTTCGGTCTGCAGGAAGAAGCCATAGGCACGCGCGCCCAGCTGGCGTGCCAGCCAGCGCGGCACGAGGCGCGGCATGAGCGTGGCGATCAGTTCGCCATCAAACCCCAGTGGCTGCACGCTGCTGTGCGGTAGCCGGTCGTTAAGAAACAGCGTGGTCTTGCGGATCAGATCGCTCTTGCGACCTGGCGCAAGCGCCACCATGGCGGTCAGCAGATGCAGCTTCAGGTTGCGCCCCAGATTCTGCTGGCAAGGCAGGCGCTCTGCCAGCTGGTTGCTCTCGAGATAGCGTTGCAGCAGCCGCGGTGAGTGCAGCGCACCGGCAGCGAGCAACACGGCCCGTGCGCGCAGCTCGGTGCCGTCTGCGAGACGCACGCCCTCGACGCGCCGCGGGTCGCCCACTGCGGCCAGCAGGTCAGTCACTGGGGCGCCGGTATGCAGGCGCAGGTTGGGCAAAGCTCGCACCTGCTTGAGGAACGCCGTGGTGCCATCGCCCTTCAGATCCCCCGGCGATGCAAAGCCGTCAAAATGCTGCGCTTCGAGCGGCTGGCGCAGTATCTGCTCCGCCAATCCCAGTGGCAGTGGCTCGTGGCGCCAGCCCGGCGCACGCCGGCTCAGCCGCGCGACAATCGCGCACAGGTCCGCCTCGCAGTCGAAATGCCGCACACCGAGCAGTCTTTCGGCCTGTTTGTAGTAGGGCGCCAGGTCGTCATAAGCGATGGGCCAACCCGGAGCCTGGTGCGGCGGGTCGGCTGCAAACTCGTGGCGGGCGTAGCGCAGCAGCGCCGCGCCGTACCATTTGGTCTTGCCACCGAGATTGAAATATTCTTCAGGAGCGAATGCTTTGCCCCGATTGTCGAGCCAGCGCTCGTGACTCTTGAATTTGCCCTGATGTACGACCTGATCAACATCCAGTGTGCTGGCATCGCGCGCCAGCTCGTGGCCCTTTTCAAGCAGCGCCACCTGCAGGCCGCTGCGCGCCAGTTGCCAGGCCGCCGCGCAACCGCCGGCCCCGGAACCGACGATGATCGCATCGAAGCGGGTCGAGTCGCCGGGCGTAGTCACGCTGCGACTCCCGGGTGACCGCAGTGAATGCAGGGCCGCGCACTGTTGTGAGCCAGTTTTGCGCACGGCAGCTCAGAACGCTGGTGGCGTTGCAACTGCCAGGCCGCCGCCGCCTGCATGCCGAGCACCGGCGCGATGAGATAGATCCAGAAGCCATGCCACTGTGCCGCCGGCCACGCCGAGGCAAAGGAGCGCGCCGGATTCATGCTCATGCCGGAGAACGGCGCTTCCACGGTGATATAGAGTGCCACCAGGGCACCGGCGCACAGACCGGTGTAGCGCGCGTAGCGCGTCGAGGCCGAGAGCTGCAGGACAGTCCACATCATGAGCGCTGAGATTGCGAACTCAGCGATTAATGCGACGCCGCTGCCCTGTGTGCCCGGGAGCGTGGTGATATAGCTGACAGGAGCGGCAGTGAAAGCCTCTTGCAGTGCGGCGCGCACCGCCAGCACACCCAGGGTGCCACCAACAAATTGTGCCACGATATAGAACAGCGCATCCCAGCGACCAATCTTTCCCAGCCGCCAGAAACTCAAGGTCACGGCTGGATTCATATGCGCCCCGGAACGCCGGCCCCAGGGCGAGTAGATGAGCGCGATCGCCGTGACGCCCATGGCGATGCCGATCAATAGTCGACGCAGATCGGCATTTGCTATTGCCTGACGCAAAGGGGAGTGGGGGTACTCAAGCAGTGTGGTGAATGCAGACGCAGAAACCATGAACATGCCCAGCGCCCAGGCTTCTATCAGGTATTCTGGCCAATGGCGCCGCCACGCGGCGCCCGGTCCCACGAGTTGCCCGGTGCTCATGACTTGCGCCTCAGCCACCGGTCTCGAAGCCGGGGTAAAGGGTCATGCCACCGTCGACAAACAGGCTGATGCCATGCACGTAATCGGCATAGTCTGAAGCCAGCCACACGGCCGCGCGGCCGATTTCCACTGCCTCGCCAATGCGC
>JBAVRE010000121.1:0-1607 GCA_049694695.1 Steroidobacteraceae bacterium
CACTGCTGGCCTCGGGCGCCTCGGCCCTGCCACACGGTCACTATCTCATTGAGCCTTATCTTTACGATGTGGTCGTGCGCGGCGTCTACAACAGCGCGGGCGAAAGGCACAGCGTCGCACGCGAGGACGACCTGCGCTCACTCACCTATCTGCTCTACGGCCTCACGGATGCGACCACTGTCGGGCTCATTCCACGCCTTGGCTACAACGCCAGTGGTCACGGTACACACAGCTCAGGCCCGCAGATCGGCGATCTCACGCTGCATGCGCATCACCAGTTTCTGAAATTCCGTGAAGGGCATTGGCCGCCAGCGTTATCTGTGGTGCTCGAACAGACACTGCCCACGGGCAAATACGATCGACTGGGCTTGAACCCGGGCGATGGCCTGGGCGCCGGCGTGTTCGCGACCACTTTCGCGGTCTACATGCAGCGCTATCTCTGGGTGCCTAACGGGCGCATCGTGCGCACGCGGCTCGATGTGGCCTACACGCGCTCAGGCGGCACGCATCTCGAGGATATCAGCGTCTACGGCACACGCAGCGGCTTTAGCGGCTCGGCGCGGCCAGGCGATTCGATCAACGTCGATTCTTCCTGGGAATACAGCGCTACGCGCAGCTGGGTGCTGGCGCTCGACATCACCTATCAGCGCGATGCCAGCACGTATGTGCTCGGGCGCTATGAGACTACGCCGTTCGAGGCGCGCAGTGGAGTCGCGACCACCTGGTCACTGGCGCCGGCAGTCGAGTACAGCTGGAATGGCAACATGGGTGTGATTGCCGGCGCCAAGGTTGTCGTCGCAGGCCGCAACACCGGCGCGGTCGTCGTGCCGGCGGTGGCGATCAACATGGTGCTTTAGCGGATCAGGCGTTCAATGAGATAGCCGGCGAGCGTCCGGAGGTTGGCATTGACAGGGTTTCTTAAATATGCGAAATAGGCAGCTGATTATAAAAGGCTTTCTATTGCGTTTCTGGCGCGCGTTGTAGCGTGATTTTGGGGCTGGATTCACCTGCGCTTCGGGCGGCGGCATCGGTAGATGGGGAGCGAGTTGAGGTACGGTTCGGGTTCGAGGATGGCGACGCGGCGCTGGCGCTTCTCGCGCCAGTGGGGCGTGTGTCACGTGGCGTGGAGAACGAGCGGGAAGTAGGCGCGACTCACCGTGGTCCTTCACCCCTGTTGGGGCTAGCATTCGCCGCCTATAGAAGACGGCGCTGCCGTGCCTAATGGAGACAGATACCCATGAGTACCTCACGACGCCTTTCTTCTGTGCTGCTGCTTACGTCGGCTATGGCTCTCGCCGGCATGGCCCTCGCAGCGCCGCAGCCGAAGTCCAGGGCGAGCATGGACAGGGAGCTGCTCGAGGTGACGATCCCGCAGCTGCAGCGTTTCTACGCGCAGCACAAGTACACTGTCACCGAAGTCGTGCAATGGCATCTCGCGCGTATCCATCGATACAACGGCATCTATCGCGCCATCGAATCCGTGATGGCAACCGAAGCGCTCGCCGCTGCGGCACAGGAAGATGCGCAAGCCGCCCAGGGTCATGTCCGGCGCGGACTGCTGTGGGGCGTACCCGTTGTCATCAAGGCCAATACCAGCATCGCAGGGC